>VBKX01000098.1:0-1636 GCA_005879435.1 Deltaproteobacteria bacterium | reverse complement strand
GTCGTCGACCGGGTGTTTCTCACACCTGACCGGCTGAGCACCTGTCCTTCGGCGGGAATCGTCGCGCGCAGGCGAATCGTTTTAACGTCCGTGATCTTCACTTTTCACCTGAAATACTTGTGGTACTCGTTATTGTAACGGTTGTAGTCGTCGGGGCTCACCGGATTTAACACCAAAAGATTGTGCCCCTGAATCAGCTTCGGCGGGTTCGGCAAAACATCTTTGCGCACGGTGATTCGGCTAAGCCCCTTGAGAACCTGTTGTCCTTCTTCCGAGAGACAATACTCGATAAAAAGCTTGCCCGCCGACGGATGATAATTCTTCGCCGTAAGCGCGAGAACCTGCGCGTAAACAAAATGCGGCTGCAGCGCTATCCACTCGATCGGCGCGCCGGATTTTTTCATTTCTTCGACGCTGGTCGGATACTGTGAAACAACCAGAGAAAATTCACCCGCCGCCAGCAGTTGCCCGATAATCGTGTTGCCATCGCGCGCTTGGACGTTTTGCCTGCTTAGCGCCTCTATGTATTTGCGACCCCTTTCTTCGCCGAGGGTCTGCATCATCGCCACGTACCACTCGGTCTTGTTGAGATCGAGGCCCAATTTGCCTTTCCACTTGGGCAAGAGCAAATCGTCGTAGCTCTTGGGAATATCATCGCCTTTGACCAGACGCGTGTTGTAAGTAATCGTCATCGCGTTAAGAATCACCGGCGCCCAATAGTCGTCGTTGGCGCGCAAATTTTCGTGGATCGCTTCCCGCTCCGGCGAGCGGTAGCGCGCCAACAAACCCTTTTGTTGCAGCGTCGCCAAAGGAAAGACGCTCCCTTGGTAAACGTCCGGCAGAAAGGTGTTGTTGCGGACCTCAGTTAAATACTTTCCCAGCAACTTATCTTTGCCGGCGCGAAAGTATTCCATCTTTAAGAAAGGATATTTCTTTTCGAACGCAGCCTTCAGCGCGTTGCCATCGTTGGCGGAAGCTCCGGTGTAAAAGACGACTTTGCCTTCCTTCTTGGCGTCCTCGATCAACTTGGCGCGCTCGGCGGGGGAAAACTGAGCCCTGGCTGAACCCACGAAGCCAAACATCATCGCAAGAAGAAAACCGAACAAGCTACTTCGCATGTGTGCACAACCGCAGCTCAATGGCTTGACTGCAAATGAGGAGCGACATCGCGCGCTGCGCCGATCGATCTAAACTAACCGCGCAAATCGGGGTTATTTCATCTCCCAGTACTGTCCCTCGACCACTTGACCATCGACGACGATGAAATCCATTTCTTCGTTCTGTCGCTTGTTGCCTTCGGTATCCACACGCACGGCCGTCGGCTTGTTACCTTTCTTTGCGCTCACGCGAAACAAGGCGAGCGGCTTATCGCCGGTGCTGGCGAAATAATAATAATGATTTTCCGGCAGCAAGATACCTTCGCCTTTATTGAGCACCGTAGGCTGATGATCCTTGTTGTAGAAAGTCGCCTGACCGTCGATCACGACGAAAGTATGATCTTCGCCCGGGTGGGTGTGCAGTTTATTTTTTCGGCCGGGGATATAGTAATTGAGCCCGATCGTCATATTCTCAGTTTGTGCGAGAGGAATATGACTGCGTCCGCCGGTGATATGCGGCGTCTTCAGTTTAAACGTCG
>VBKX01000569.1:2773-4364 GCA_005879435.1 Deltaproteobacteria bacterium | reverse complement strand
CGACCTGCGCGGCCATCGCGAGCAGAGCGCGGTAAAAAAAGCGATCACCGGCCTGGAGAAAAATTGTCTGTATCTAAAAATTTTGGGTTCTTATCCGAGCGGCAGATGAATATCGTTGAACAGGTACCTGAATACATACGCTCATTGATCCCCTACGAGCCGGGCAAACCGATCGAAGAAGTGGAGCGCGAGTACGGCATCTCCGACTCGGTTAAGCTCGCGTCGAACGAGAATCCACTGGGCCCGTCGCCAAAGGCGGTGGCCGCGATCCGTGAGAAACTGGATCAGCTCAACCTTTATCCGGACGGGGATTGTTTTTATTAGAAGCAGGGTTTGTCCAAAAGACTCAGTGTGGCGCCGGAGAATCTCGTTTTCGGCAACGGCTCCAACGAAATCATCGAATTTGCCGTGCGCACGTTTATGCGTCCCGGTGACGAGGCGGTGATGGCGCAGCAGGCGTTCGTGGTTTATAACCTCGTCGTCCAAGCAGTCGGCGGCAAGGCCAAGGCTGTTCCGCTGCGAAACTATACCCACGATTTATCGGCCATCGGCGACGCGGTCACGGCGCAAACCCGAGTGGTGCTGTTGGCCAATCCAAACAATCCGACCGGAACAATTTACCGGCGTGAAGAATGGGAACGGTTTCTCGGCCAGGTCTCGCGCGATGTGCTGCTGCTGGTCGACGAGGCTTATTTCGAGTACGTCGAAGATGCCGGCTATCCGAACTCACTTACGTATCACGCGGCGGATCGCGCGATTTTGACCCTGCGCACGTTTTCGAAATTGTACGGTCTCGCGGGTCTGCGCATTGGTTACGGCATCGGCCCCAAGGAGCTGATCGCTTTGATGCAGCGCGTGCGCCAGCCGTTCAACGTCAACGCGCCGGCCCAGTGGGCGGCGCTCGCCGCGCTGGATGACGCCGAACACATGCGGCGCAGCCTGGAAGTGAATCGGCAGGGGATCGATTATTTGCAGAAGGAGTTTGGCAGACTTGGGTTGGAGTTCGTGCCGAGCTGCGCCAACTTTATTCTTGTGCGGGTCGGTAAGGGACAAGAAGTATTTCAACGATTGCTCGGCCAGGGTGTCATCGTTCGGCCCATGGGCGGTTATCAATTTCCCGAGCATGTGCGGGTGACGGTTGGGACCATGGTGGAAAACCGAACGTTCATTTCGGCTCTGGAAAAGGTCATTAAAGCGTTTTAGGCGATCTGTCGAACTGGTGTAGCAGGGAATTTGCATGGCGTTGATGTTTCAAAAAATGGTTATCGCCGGTGTCGGCTTGATCTGCGGATCGCTCGCCTTGGACATGCGCCGCCGCAAGCTCATCGGCGAGATTGTCGGTTATGGCCGTAGCGAAAGTAATCTTCGGCTCGCCAAGAAAAACGGCATCATCGACGGCTATTTTCTGCGCGAAGACGAGTTTCCCGCCGGCGTCGATTTCCTCATGATGGGAACGCCGGTGCAATCCATCGTGCCGCTGACTCAAACATTTCTGCCTAAGATCGAAGCCGGTTGCATCGTCAGCGACGTGGGCAGCGTCAAGGCCGAGATCGTGCGCAGCATGGAGCGTCTCTTGCCTGGAGACATTCAT
>VBKX01000569.1:0-2640 GCA_005879435.1 Deltaproteobacteria bacterium | reverse complement strand
TGGATCCGAAGATTCACGATCGGCTGCTCGGAGTGATCAGTCATTTGCCCCACGTTTTGGTTTATGCTCTGGTTAACGCGCTCGAGCGCACGCCGTTGCGCGGCGTAGAGTTAAAGAAGTACTGCGCCGGTGGCTTGAAAGACTTCACGCGGATCGCGTCGAGCCGCCCCGAGTTGTGGCGCGACATCTGTTTGATGAACCGCCACGCGCTGGGACAATCGCTGGGCGATTACATCAGCTCCCTGGAGCGGCTCCGTGGGTGGATCGAGGAGGGCAAAGGCGCGCTGCTGGAAAAAGAGTTTGCCCGCGCCTACGAGATCAGGAGTCAAATCCCGTAACGGTTGGAAATGAAACGCATCGAACCGCTTAAACAGCCGCTGCGCGGGGACATTACCGTGCCGGGCGATAAATCGATCGCCCATCGCGCGGTGATTCTCGGTAGCGTGGCTCAAGGACGCAGCCGGATCTTTAATCTTTCCGGCGGTGACGATAACTCGCGCACGGTGCGGGCGTTTCGCCAGATGGGCGTAGAGATATTTCGCGACGGTGACGCGCTATGCGTGGAAGGCAAGGGCTGGGACGGCCTCTGCGCGCCACGTGCGTCCATCGATTGCGCTAATTCCGGCACCACCATGCGCTTGCTCTCGGGCCTTTTGGCCGGGCGGCCTTTCACAAGCGAATTGGACGGCGATTCCTCGCTGCGCCAGCGCCCGATGCAGCGGGTCATCGAGCCGTTGAGCTTGATGGGAGCTAGGATCAGCAGCAAGGCCGGCGACGATCTCGCGCCTTTGAAAATCGACGGCGGCAATTTGCATGGAATAGATTACCGTATGCCGATTGCCAGCGCTCAGGTGAAGTCGGCGATCTTGCTGGCGGCGCTGCAGGCGCGCGGCGCGACAACTTTGGCAGAGCCGCAAAAATCGCGCGATCATACCGAAGTGATGCTGCGCGGCTTCGGCGCCGAAGTCGCGGTCAAAGGGGCCACAGTGACCGTATGCGGCGGACAGAATCTTCACGGTCAAGACGTGCGGATACCGGGAGATATTTCTTCGGCGGCGTTTTTTCTCGTCGCTGCGGCGATCATTCCGGGATCGGAACTGACGATCAGAAGCGTCGGCTGCAATCCGACGCGCGACGGCGTCGTCGAAGTATTGCGTCGGATGGGCGCCTCGCTCGAATGTTTCAACGAACGCACAGAGGCCGGCGAGCGGGTCTCGGACATTCGCGTCGCCGGAGGAGCGTTGAAGGGCGTCGATATGGGCGCGGAAATGGTTGCCCGGACCATTGACGAGTATCCGATTCTTTCGATCGCTGCCGCGGTTGCCGACGGAGTGACGACCTTCTCGGACATCAAAGAGCTACGTTATAAAGAGTCCGATCGAATCGCCGCCATGACGGCGGGACTGCGCGCGCTGGGCATTGAAGTCGAAGAACGCGAGGACGGCATGACGATCCGGGGCGGGCGGCGTTTTCGCGGTGGTGAGGTCAGGAGTTTCGGTGATCATCGCATCGCGATGTCATTCGCTGTCGCCGCGTTGAGCGGCATCGGTGCCGTCGTGATTGACGATGCGGCATGCGTGGATATATCGTTCCCGCAATTTTTTGATTTACTGGGGAAAATTTGTTTGCATTAGGGCATGAGACAGGGGATAGTCGGCGCGACAAGGGGGACGGTTGATCATCGCAATTGACGGACCGTCCGGTGCCGGCAAGAGCACGTTGGCAAAGCGATTGGCGAAAGAGCTTGGCTATATCTATATGGATACCGGGGCCATGTATCGGGCGCTGGCTGTGAAGGTCTTGCGTCAGGGAGTTGATTTGGCGGATGATGTGAAGGTGGCGGATCTCGTCAACTCGACCGAGATCGACTTGCAGGAGCAGATGGGCGCGCTCAAAGTTCTTTTGGATGGCATAGACGTGGCGGCGGATATTCGTACCCCCGAACTGAGTCAGATGGCGTCGAAAGTTTCGGCGTTGAAGGCGGTGCGCGCGCGCATGCTCGATCTACAGCGCGACATGGCACGGCGCGGTAGCGTCGTCGCCGAAGGCCGGGATATCGGCACGGTCGTGTTTCCCCAGGCCGAAGTTAAAATCTTTCTGGAGGCCTCCGCCGAGGAGCGCGCCCGCCGGCGTTGCGCTGAGCTTCGGGCAGCCGGCCAAAGAGTCGACCTGGACGAGACGCTGCGCGAAATCGCCGAACGCGACAAACGCGACAGCGAAAGAGATTTGGCGCCGCTGCGCAAAGCCGAGGACGCGTTGGTGATCGATTCATCGGCTGCGAACGCCGATGCGGTGGCGGCGCAGGCCTTGGCGTACATTCGAACGAAAACAAGAGAAAACTAAACAGATCGGAGTTGGTTTGCATGGCAGAACAGGATGAACAAAAACAAGGCGGAGCGGCAGGCGGCGCCAGCGAATTTGAAACGATGTTCGAGGAGAGCCTGCGTACCGTCAAGCCCGGCGGGGTCGTTAAAGGCAGAGTCGTCGGCGTTACGGCGACTCATGTGCTGATCGACGTCGGCTACAAATCCGAAGGACAAATTCCCATCCAGGAATTCACCGACCGTCAGGGCAACGTCCAAGTCAAAGTGGGCGACGATGTCGACGTCTACTTCGACTCCTCTGAGAGCGAGGGCGGTG
>VBKX01000568.1:3500-5680 GCA_005879435.1 Deltaproteobacteria bacterium | reverse complement strand
CTGGGCCCGATCGCGATCGGGTATTTGCCGCGCGCAGCAAAGTCGAGCATCTGCCGATCGTCTCTCGGCATCACGATATCTTTCTGCGTCAAGAGTTTGCGCATAAAATCCTTGCCCAGACTCTCGTGGGTATACCACAATGTTGAATTGCCCAAACCCCCGCCGGCGCTGAGGGGATCCTTCAGTGTGATTTTTCCATACCACTTGGGATCCAGAAGATCTTTCCATGATTTGAAATCGTTGGCGGACACTAGGTTGGTATTGTAGATAAACGGCGCCTTAACATAGGAGCTGAAAACCAAATTGTAAGTTTGGGCATCGTCGGAAAAGGTCAGCTTGCCGCCGCGCCATTTGCTTAGGTCCCGGGTGTTAGGTCCAATGAGGACGGGTTTGATCGGCGCGGCAGCTTTCGCCGGCACGAGAGTTTCCAGCGCCGTGGTCGTACCGGTAATCAGCAGGTCGGTGCTGTTGCGCCCGGTGGCAAGCTCATTGAACAGTTTTGGGCCGATCTGATTCCCGGCCATGCTCTGCAACTCGACCCTGATATCGGGGTATTTTTTCTGAAAGGCCAACGTCAGCGCATCGCGGGTCTCGCTTCCCTGCGGTCCGATGACCGAAACCACGCCCTCTTTCTTTGCCGCGGCCAAGATCTGCTCCCAAGATTGAGAAGATTGGGCCAGCGCTCCTGCTGACCCGAGCAAGGCGAGACTCATCGCGATGAGAAAAATTCTTGCTACAAGAAACATTAACGCCTCGCCAATTATTTATACCTCACCGACCGAAAGCTTCTTTGAATAATGCCGTCATGTCGTCTTTGATATCGACGGCTGGCTGGGTATAGGTTTTGATTGCTTTGGGTATCGGCACGCGCCAAGGCGAATGATCCGTGGGCACGTCTAAGCGCGCGCTGATATAACCGTTGACTTGGGCAAAGCCCGTCTGGCCTTCTTTCGAGAGCAGCCAGTTGATATAGACTTTGGCCGCATTCGGGTGCGGCGCGCGGTTAAACATGGCGAGGCCGCCGGAGCCTGGACTGACATCGGAGCCTTCCTTTATCTTACGCGGATCGACAATCGCGATGGGCACGCCGGCTTTCATGCGTTCCTCGGCGACGATATCCGAAACTCCGATCAACACCAGGAACTTTTCTTTGGCAATGCCGTCCAGCTCTTGCAGGTAATCCCTCAGAACCGTCGGTTCCTGTTTGGCGAGCGCCCGGATGAAGTTCGTCCCGAGCTCAGGATGCAGGTAAAAGAACGTAAACGTCGCCTGACCGGGCCCTGCGCGCGTAGGATCGTCCAGGACGATCTTTTGCTTCCACTTCGGATTCAATAAGTCTTTGTACGAGCTTATCGAATCCGGCTTTACGGCCTTTGGATTGACAAAGAGTGCGTCGACAAACTCTAGCCCGCCGCCGCGCCACTGTTTGGGATCTTTTACCTGGGGAAGAATCAGCGCCGGCTCCATCGGCTCGAGCATATTGCCGGGAAGCAGCGTCACTAGACCGGTGGTGGTGCCAGTGACCGCAACGTCCCAGAGATACTGGCCGGCGTTGCGTTCAGCCGATAGCCGCGGCCCGATGCCGGAGCCGCGGTCGCCCCAGTACTCCACCGCGATGCCATATTTTTTTTGGAAAGGCTCGCCCAAAACATCGCGCCGGTCGCCGCCGACCGGGCCAATCAGCGAAACTTTGCCTTCTTTCTTGGCCGCTTCCAGAACCTTCTCCCATTCTTGTGCGCAGCCCAGCTGCACAGAGCCGCCCGCGACCCACACCACGATCGCTATCAATAAATAGAATTTTCGCGCCATACTCCGATCTCCTCTTGCTATTGTTGATCGATCAGCTCGCGCCATTTGCCGAGCGTCGGTACTTTCAATGCCGGGCTCGATGGTTCCTGCTGTTTCAATTTCACCGCCATAGTGCGACTCTCACGACCAATCCCTTCGGCACAAAATACCGCGCCACTTTGATTAGAATTCACGCATCGGCCTCAGCGGCCAAAAACTTCAGTCAAAATCGGAAATAGATCGTCCTTCTTGTCGATCGCTTCCTGCGTGTAGGTCTTGATCGATCCCGGTTGCGGCACGCGCCAGGGCGGGGCATGATCCGTCGGCACATCGAGACGATTACTGATATAGCCCGTGGCGCGCGCATTCATTGTTTGCCCTTCTTTGGAGAG
>VBKX01000568.1:2128-3325 GCA_005879435.1 Deltaproteobacteria bacterium | reverse complement strand
TGCGCGCTGCTCAGCTAGGCTATCGGAGAACCCGAGTCCGACGGAATAGCGCCCCTGGCCGAGCATGTTGACCTCCTGAGCATAATCCCTGAGCAAGGTAAGTCCTTGACCGGCGATCGCTCGAATAAATTTCACGCCGAGCTCCGGGTGGAGAAAAAAGAAAGTGAAAGTCGCCTGCCCCGGCCCGGACTTGCGCGGGTCGTCGGCGATGATTTTTCCCTTCCACTTGGGATCCAATAAATCTTTATAAGATTTGAATTCTTTCGGGTTGGCCAGAGTCGAATTGACAAATAGCGTACCGCGTTGAAAAGGCGTCATGACCAATAGCTGCCGGCCCGGATCGAGGAATTCCAAAGCGCCATTGCGCCACAACTTGAGATCCTTTACCTCCGGCAGAATAAGATTCGCCTCCAGTGGATCTAAGACCCGCGCCGGTATCAGATTCTCGAGTGTAGTCGTCGTCCCGGTGATCACCACGTCCCACAGGTAACGATCCGCCTTACGCTCAGCGCTGAGCCGCGGTAAAATTCCCGCGCCGGAATCGGCGTGGTACTCTGCCTTCTTTCTTCGCGGCTTGAAGCACTCGCTCCCATTCTTCCTGCCATGCGGCTGCGGCATTGGCGAGTCCGACAAGCGCGAACAACAACATCCAGGCAAGGATAATCACCGCGGTCGGGACGGGTTTGAAACCTGCCCATACATTCGTTGAACAAAATACCTGCGGTGCTGCTCGCACTTTATGCATCGGGCGCATACATCGGCCACAACGGCTCGTCGTCACCGCGCTTGGCGATATAATCGATGGCGTCGTTGACCCTTTCCAAGGGAAATAGCCGCGTCGTGACGTGACGCGTATCGATGACGCCGCGGCGCGCCAGCTCCAGCAGCTCGGGAAAGTCGATGTAGTGACGCCCGGTGATACTGCAGATCTCGATGGAACGGATCATCAGATAGCGCACTGGAAGATTGAGTGGCTCGGGGTTGGCGCCGATCAGCGCCACGCGGCCGCCGCCTTCGAGATTGCGAATGCATTCCACCAGAGTTTGTACGCCGCCGGGCGATAGATCCGCGACCACGCTGGCGCCTTGACCGTCGGTCAGCGCTTTTACTTTTTGGGTGATCGATTCGCCTTTGCCGAGCGCGACCGTGGCGACGCGCTTGGGATCGATGGCGTGAAGCTTTTCGAGCCGGGCCGGG
>VBKX01000568.1:0-2102 GCA_005879435.1 Deltaproteobacteria bacterium | reverse complement strand
CCGTGCCGATGCCGGTGATGCCGGTGGCGCCGTTGACGATGACGGTTTCGCCACTATGCAAGCGCGCGCGCTTCAGCGCGCGATAGCCGACGGTCATCTGCGAGACTTTGCACATTTCATCGATGTCATCGTCGGGACGGAGCCTAACAACATTGGGCGCGGGCACCCGGCAATATTCGGCCCACAGCCCTTCTTTGTAGCGCAAGATGCGCTTCGATCCCGCCTCGCCCCACTTGGCGATAAACCCCATCACCCGGTGCGCCAGACAAAGATGCTGGCGGTCGGAGCGGCAAAACTTGCAATAGCCACAGGTAATCGAACACATGACGACGACGCGATCGCCGACCTGCACGTTGCTCACGTCAGGGCCGACTTCGACGACCTCGCCCAAGCCGTCATGGCCGATGATCATCGGCAAAAACGGTATGGTCGGCACTTCGGAAGTGTACTGCACGGCATCTTCGCGCATGTGCAGATCGCCGTGATTGAGCCCGGCGCGCAACACGCGAATCAACACCTCGCCGGATTCAATATCGGGAATCGGCACCTCGTCGACGCGCAGCAGGTCAGTAGATTTGCTGGTTTTTTCAAAGCCGTAAATGCGCGCCGCTTTCATCGTTCCTTGCATGATAACCTCCTGGTCAGATTGGAATGATGGAGTGCTGGAGTATTGGAGTACTGACCTCCGCCTCCCCCTCTTTCCATTACTCCATTACTCCATTATTCCAACACTCCTTTCCCCTCATCCCCACGGCTCCACCGGGATCTCGCTCCAGCGCTTCTCGCCGATGATTTTTAAAGGGTCGATGCGCGCCAGCACTTGATTCGAAATGGACAGTCGCTCGGCGAAGGGTTTGCCTATGGGCTTGGTGCAGTCGAAACCGGCTTTGCACACCAGCCTGCCGTCGGGAGAGCTGGGATCGAGTGGCGAGCCGGTCATGCCCGGCAAGGTCACCAAGCCACGGTCCGCCTGGAAGCGCGTCGCAAGCGCCAAGAGAACCTCCCGTTCATCGAATATATCGACGTCTTCATCGAACACGAAGGCATGCTTGAGCCCGATGTAGGAAGTTAACGCCGACACCGCCGCGGTCTTGCCCTGTCCCTCGACAGTTTTGCATATTTGAATATAGACGTGCGCCACGCCGCAGCCGGACATCGGCATATGCACAGCTTTGACTCCAGGGACGGATCGTTGCACGGCGCGAAACACTTCGCCCTCTCTTGTCAGACTGATGATCCAATGGGTATGGCCGACCATCACATCGTCCCAATAGGCATCCTTGCGGCGAGTCACCGCCGTGACCTTGAGCAGCGGACACCAGCGCTGCGGGCCGACGTGGCGCGTGTATTCACCGAACGGACCCTCCGGCTTGCGTTGGCCTTTGGGCATATATCCTTCGATCACGACTTCCGCATCCGCCGGCACTAAAAATTTATCCCCGAGAGTTTCCGAAGGCACCAAACGCAGCGGCGCGCCCAGCGTACCGCCGGCAGTTTCGTAGTGGCTCTCTTCCGGTCCTACGTGATTGGCCGCTCCCAACAGCGCCAGCGGGTGATGACCGATCCAGTACGCCGCTGGCGTATCCTCTCCGGCCTCCTCGCAGTAACGCAGGTTGTGTGCGTTATGCGAGTTTGGCGCGAGCCAGACCCGGACCTCGTCGCGGTCGGCCAACCAACCGCGATGCATCGCGGAATTGTCCACCCCGGTATTGCGGTTGAACGTTAGAAAGTGGCCTTCGGTGATGTAGCGCCCGGGATCCATGCGATGATGGCGCAGTGCCGGAAAACGGCGGACATCAATGTCCGATCCCTTCTCCACCACCTGCTTGACGGGGGCCTGAGCACGCCCGATGACGATCGGTCGTTGCCGCGTTTGGACCCGTTCATAGCAGGCGAGGCCGGCTTTCTGCACCTCCGTACCCATGGCCCGCGCCAGGCGCAAGCGGCTGGCCATTAGGAACGTCGTCAGCGGCATCGTCGCGCACTCGCCATCGACGATGACGTTGTGAAAAATCAGCAGCGGAAAACGGTGCGCTTTTTCCAGCTTCATCGCCAGGGCGGAAATTTCCCATTCGGCGTGCAGTGGCTCCTCGATATGCAGC
>VBKX01000096.1:12784-16950 GCA_005879435.1 Deltaproteobacteria bacterium | reverse complement strand
CACGGAAAAGGTTGGTAATCTCCGCAGGCGTGCCCGGCGGCAAAATGTACGGCGAGCCTACCAAGCGGAAGTTTCGAAACATCGTCATGATTTTCCGCTCTTTATCGCTTTTCGTAAAACTTTCCAATTCGGGCAGTTTGCTAAATGCCGGGTGGGGGTGGCGATCTTCCTTCGGTATCTGGATGACCGCGTGGTAGTTCATCACCTTTTTTTCGACATGTTCCGGCGACCTCTGTAAAATTGTATCGGGAATGTTGGCGCGGCCATCCAACTCCCCGCGGGCAATCGCCAAGTCGACCTCGGGGCCAGAATAGCCGGTCACGAACCGCGGTTCTTTGAGTCCGAGCAGCCACGAAAATAACCTGCCGTTGATGTAAATATCGTGCCCCACAGTCTGGGCACCGATGCGCAGGCCGGCGCGCGCCCGGAGCTTGTCCAAGGTATCAAGACCCAGTTTCGTAGTGGTACCGAAAACATACTGCGCCGTACTATTGGAGGCGCCGAGGTAGATTAACTTGTCGATGTCGTACTCGACGCCAGTCGAGCCAAGGATGGCGTTTGCGATCAGTCCAGAACCGACGTTGCCGAAGGTCATGCCATCGGGTTTGGCGTTGTGATAAATATAATTGGTTGCCTTTCGGCCGCCGCCACCGGGCATAAACTGAGTGACGATAACCGGCTCGCCGGGCAGGTACTTCTTGATAAACGGGATAGCTGCTTGCACGCGTAATGCGCCGGTGCCGCCGGGCTCGCGTCCCTGAACCAACAGGATGGTCTTGCCTTGAAAATAGGGCGTGGATTGGGCGAAGAGCGGCGCTTCTGAAATTAACGCGATGAGTATCGTAACGGCAGCGGCGGAAATCTTCTGCGTCATCGTAATTCCTCAATTTTTGGAGTGCTAGTGCCTTATCATTACGATTTCCTAAGTCAAGGAGAGGCGCCCGAAGCGGCAAGCCACCTCACCAGCCTGGCTTGGTAAATCGCGTTATTGCACGCCGGTCTTTCTTGGATGGTCGCCCGCCGGTTTCGAACTCCGGCGAGCGCTCGAGCTGTAATTGAGCGATCGCGGCGGCACGCTTGCGCGGGCTCTCTTCGGTTTCTTTATACAGTTTTTGCGCATGCGCGGCGGGGTCGCGCAGTGGTGATATGTCCCTGACGATGACAGTCCACTCGTACGGGCCGCGCCGAACGTTCAATTTATCGCCGATGCGAACAACGCGGCTCGGTTTTGCGCGGTCTTTGTTAATTTCAATCTTGCCACCACCGACCGCGTCCGCGGCCAGGGAGCGTGTTTTGAAGAAGCGTGCTGCCCACAGCCACTTGTCGAGCCTGAGGGCTTCCTTACCGTCGTTGCCCATCGAAGTTGCCGCCTGTGAGATCAATCACGGCCAAGGAAATTCCGGCAGGGTGCTATTCTGTAACAATTTGTAATCCGTGAGATCGACTTGTAACGGCGTCACGGAAATATAACCTTCATGCACCGTTTTGCAGTCAGTGCCGTCCTCATCGGCGAATCCAAGATCGTCGCCGCCGATCCAATAATATTTTCCGCCGCGCGGATCGACTCTTTCGACGATGGTTTCGCTGTAGTGGCGTTTTCCCATGCGCGTCGCGCGCCAGCCTTTAATTTCGTTTTTTGGGATCGCGGGAACATTCACATTGAGAAGTGTTTTTGGCGGAATGCCGCGCTCGGCGATGCGCTCGACCAAGGTGGCGGTGAACTCCGCAGCCGCGCGGAAATCAAAGTCCTTGAATGTAACCAGGGAAACCGCGATCGCGGGAATACCCAGCAGCGCGCCTTCGATGGCGTCGGAGACCGTGCCGGAGTAAATGATGTCGTCGCCTAAATTAGGTCCCTTGTTGATACCCGAAATCACCAAATCCGGCTTGACCGGTAAAAGGCCCGTGAGCGAAAGCTTCACACAGTCCACGGGCGTGCCGTCCACGGCGAGTCGGCGCGCGCCGAGCTCATGCACCCGCAACGGGCGGTGCAGCGTCAAGGCATGGCTCATGGAACTTTGCGCGCGATCCGGCGCAACGGTGTAGATTTCACCGCGAATATCACCCACTTTGCGCAGGCTTTCTTCGAGAGCCGTCAAGCCTTCGGACTGTTTGCCATCATCATTCGACAGCAAAATGATCATCGTCGTATTTTGGCAAAGAAGCCGAAAGCGAACAAGGGTCGCGACATTGGATAGAACATTCGTCTTGTTTCCGGCAGCTCGGCTAAGATATAAATTTCCATGGAATCAAGGAGAAGTTTTCTATGGCAAACGCAGAAATCGTGGCGATCGGATCGGAACTGCTTTTGGGTCAGATCGTCGACACCAATTCCGCGTGGATGGCCCAGCGCCTTACGGCGCTGGGCGTGAATCTCTATTTCAAGTCCGTGGTTGGCGACAACCCGGATAGGATGAAGGAAGTCATCGCGCGCGCGTTGGAGCGGGCGGACATTGTCATTACCAGCGGTGGGTTGGGTCCGACGCAGGACGACTTGACTCGCGAGGTCGTCGCTGATGTGACCGGAAGGAAACTGGTCCAGAATGCCGAGATGTTGGAACAGGTCGAGGAGCACTTTCGTCGTCGCCGGCGAACGATGACGCCGAATAACATCAGGCAATCCTACATGCCGGAAGGCGCCATTGCGGTAAAAAATCCCAATGGCACGGCGCCCTGTTTCATCGTCGAAGAACCGCGCGGTGTCATTTATTCTCTTCCCGGCGTGCCGGTGGAGATGAAATGGCTGTTCGAGAACGAGGTCGAACCTTATTTGCGGCGCAAATTCAATTTGGCTGAGGTCATTCATTACCGAGTGTTGAAAATCGTCGGTATCGGCGAGAGCGCGGTGGACGACAAAGTCGGCCACTTGATTGCCAATTCGAGCAATCCAACCGTGGGCGTTTTAGCGCTGCCCGGTCAAGTCGACGTTCGCATCGCCGCCAAGGCTGCCAATCGTGACGAAGCGATGAAAATGATTGCGCCTGTAGAAGCCGAGGTGCGGAGTTTATTGGGCAATGCCATTTTCGCGGCTGACGATGAGGCGATGGAGCATGTGGTCGGCCGGCTATTGCGCGAGCAGAAAAAGACCGTGGCGGCGTGCGAAGATCTGACTTGCGGCCAGTTGGCCGAGCGCCTTCAGTCGGCGAGCATGGAACATTTCGGCGCCGGGTTTATCTGCAACAGCGAAGCGGCTATGCGCGCGCTGCTGAAGGTTGCGGGCGATGCAAAGAAAATCGACGATGTGCTGAAGAACCCGATCACTCTCACCGATGAGCTGGCGGCGGCGGCGCGGGCGCAATCGGGTTGCGATTTCGGTTTAGCGCTGCACGCCATCGCTGACCCGGATAGCAAGGTACAGAATTTAGCGCGCGGCCAGACTTATGTCTCGCTCACTGACGGCAAACGTTTTCTGCGGCGCGAGAGCACCAGCGCGGGACGCGGTGCTTATGACCGCTCGCGCATGACGCTCAACGCAGTCGATCTATTGCGCACGGCGCTGCTTGAAGGGATGGAATGAACTCTGACAGCCTCGTTATGAGTTAAACGAATTCTTTCCGTTTGCCGACGGCAAAACTTTCGGCGCGAGAGCCTGCAAACGATTCAGCGGCTCTTCCAAACTCTGTATCGCCTCCACCCAGAAGTCCGGCTTCTCGATATCCACACCCAGCGTTCGCTTGACGACATTTTCAGCAGTATCGCTGCCGGCGAGTCGGAGAAATGCCTCGTACTTTGGCAAAAACCCCGCGCTTTCTTCCTTAAACATGCGGTAAAGTCCTCGGCTTAGAATGTAACCGAAGGTGTAAGGGAAGTTATAAAAAGTGATGCCGGTAATGTAAAAATGCAGCTTCGAAGCCCAAAAGTAGGGATCTTCGGCGCCGGATTCCAAGACGTCGCCGAGCACGCGGCGTTGCGTGTCGACCATCAGTTGTTTGAGGCGTGAGATGCTCACGGGATTTTCTGATCTCTCCTCGTAGAAAGCCTTTTCAAACTCATAGCGCACGGGGATATCTAAAAGGTAGATGGCGCCATGGCCCACTTCGACGTCGAGAATCAAGGCTTTCTGCCGATCTGTCACGGTCGGGGCCTCGAGGAAACCGTTCATCAACACTTGTTCGCCGAAAGTCGAGGCGGTTTCAGCCAAAGTCATTGGATAACCGCGCGCGAAA
>VBKX01000096.1:2369-12768 GCA_005879435.1 Deltaproteobacteria bacterium | reverse complement strand
GCGCCGTGATAAGCGTGTCCAGATTCGTGCGCAAGCGTCAGCACATCGCCCAACGACTCGTTGTACGTCATGAAGATTCGCGACTCTTTGCTGAGCATCGAGCTGGTGCAAAAACCGCCGGGTCGTTTGCCGGCGCGGGGTTCCCAATCGACCCAGTTTTTGGCGATGACCTGACGCTGAAAAAAATCGCCGAGCGCGGGATAGGCTCGCGCGAAGGATCCGCCGACCATCGATTTGGCTTTTTCCCACGACAGCCGCTCTTCTTCGGGCAAATCGAGCGGCGCGCCGAGATCGTACCATGCGATCGCTGGCTGCCCCATGAGCTTTGCCTTAAAGCGAAGAATACTCCGGGGAATCTCGAGATTTGCGTATAACGCTTCAAACATGGCATCGAGAGTCTTGCGCGTGATGGCGGCTTGGAACAATGCGATATCGAGGAAGTGATCGACGCCGCGATGGCGATTCAGAGTTAACCGAGTGCCGGCGATGGCGTTGAGCGCGCTCGCCGCGGTGTCTTCGATCGTTTGCCATGCGGCATTGCCCCCGTCGAAGGCAGCCTTGCGCACGCAGCGATCAGGATGGTCCAACAACGAGCGGCGTTGGGACATCGGTAACTTTTTGCGAGAGCCGTCGGGGAAAACCATGTCGAACAGGAGCTTCGATGAGACTGTGTCGTAAAGCTGCCCCCAGGCTTGGATGCCGTCGATTCCGAGATCCGTAGCAAGCGCTTCTTTGTCGCTGGACATGGCGCGACCGGATTCTTCGCGCAGGCGGTTTAAGTAGTTCTGGGCGCCATCTAGCGAAGCGTTGCCTAACAGATCGGTGAATACCTTCTGTGGAATAGCTTTGAACGCGCGCAACAGCTCGATGCGAACCTTGGCCAGCTCCGCGCGGCCGCGGGTGAGGTCCGTTTCTTCCTTGCGATAAGCTTCGTTGTGAGCGTCGGCAGAAGCGAGACAGCTGATATACGAATTCAAATGCGACATGCGCCGCATCAAATCCTCATTGCGCAGCAAAATATTTTCCCAGGCTGAAGCCGATTCATCGCTCAAAACAGGCAGCGTGGCGGCATCCTGCTTCAACGCGGCCACGTCGTTGCGGAGAGCTTCTTTGAATTGATGCAACTCGGGGCCGTCGAATGTCGGAAAGTAACTTGTGAGATCCCAGGTCATGATTCTTTCAGTTTCTCGTTCGCTGTTTCTAGTAAACTTCGCAGCGGAAACTAATAACTCCGATGCGGATTTCAGACCTCAACGTCAGTGCCGATTCGTCGCTCCAGCGCTTTGTGGTAGATGAGGTTAGCCGCAGCGACATCCTGGATCGCGATGCCGACCGACTTGTAGAGCGTAATTTCGTCAGCGCTTTCCCTTCCGGTTTTTATCCCCGCAAGGACTTCGCCGATCTCGCCATGGATCGCGTTTTCAGCGATACTCTTCTCTTTTAATGCGAGCAAGATATCGCCGCATTCAGCCATAATTGCATCGCGAGAATCGACGACAATTTTGGCGCGCGTCAGAGTGGCGCCGTCAATTTCGCGCAAATCGGGTCGATGCGAGCCGACCGCATTTATATGCACGCCGGTTTTGAGCCATTCGGGCTTCACGATGGGTTCGTTGGCTGTGGTGACGGTGACGAGGAGATCAGCATCGCGCACGGTTTCCTCCGCGCTCCTGGCGATTTCTATTGCCGCCTTGACTCGCGGCTCCATTTCTTTTTTGACGGCGGCGGCGCTGGTGCCGGACGGGCTGTAAATCTTGATCTTGGCAATTTCCCTCACGTGAGCGAGCGCTTGGACATGCGCGCGGGCCTGAACGCCTGCACCTAAAATTCCCAGCACCGCGGTTTGCGTATTCGCCAATGCTTTCGTCGCCATCGCCGAGGCGCAGGCGGTGCGAATCGCCGTGATATAGCTGCCGTCCATGGCGGCGACAATCTTTCCTGTCTTGGTGCTGAAGAGCAGAATCGTGGCAAGGATTGCCGGCAAATTATTTTTGGGATTGTCTTGAAAATACGTGACGACTTTCATGCCGAGCGCATTATCTTGGGTCAAGAAGCCGGGCATACTGGTGATGCGGCCTTGAATCTGTGGCAACGGCACGACCAAGCGCACCGGCATTACGGCATTCCCCGTGGAGTACTGGACGTGAGCTTGTTCCAAGGCTACGATCAATTCGTCGATATCGATGAGGCATTGAACTTGTTGTTCTGAAAGCACCAGCATGATTCATTTTGATAGCATACAATTCCAGCATTCACACCTGTTACGACTCTGGAGGAGCCATGGCGAGGCATAAACACAGCATCAATCTTTCCGAAGTTCCGGTCGACAAGATCAACGCGCCGGAGGGTTCACCCTTCGGCGGCAGGCGCCAGCACGTGGGCATGCATCTTGGCGCGGAAAAATTGGGATATAGTTTCTTTTACGTTCCGCCGGGCAAGGCGGCGTTCCCCTATCACACGCACAGCGGCAACGAAGAGATGATTTATATCATTGATGGCGAGGGCATTTTGCGATTCGGCAAAGACGAAATCCTGGTGAACGCAGAAACGGTCGTCGCTTGTCCGGCGGGCGGCGAGTATCCTCATCAGCTCATCAATACCGGCGCCGGCGAGTTGCGTTATTTGGTAGTCAGTACGATGGACTTTCCGGATC
Organism: Deltaproteobacteria bacterium; assembly: GCA_005879435.1. GTDB lineage: Bacteria > Desulfobacterota > Binatia > UBA9968 > UBA9968 > DP-20. The sequence continues at coordinate 10,115 of VBKX01000096.1, read as the reverse complement.
TTTGCGAATATCCCGACTCCAATAAAGTCGGTGCCTATGGTACGGCCGCGGTCGGACCCCAAGTGGGTTTCCGCGCGCTCTACGTTAAAGATAAAAACGTCGACTACTACGACGGCGAGGACGGCAAAGAAATCGAGCGGATTAAAAAGTCGACGCGTCCTTCATGAGGCACAAAGCGGCAATCCGGTCACTGACCGATCATTTCGCTTCTTTGTCGGCTTCTTCGAGAGCGGCTTTGCTTTTCTCTTCGCTGTGCTTGAGCGAGTCCTTTGCGGCTTCCAACGTGTTGAACGGCTGCGTGACGACCTCTTTAACCGCTTCCCTGCCTTTGGTTACGGTATCCGATTTTGACTCGCAGCCGTAGAATGGAAGCCATACAGCGGCGAGCGCGAGGAGAACTGACCGGTATTTGTTCATCATAGGACCTTGCCTTTCCCCACAGCTTGTTCGAGCTCGGTTCTGCTAATCTCGCCTTCGCGAACGACTCTGATCGTATCGCCGACGACTTCGGCGACGGTGGAGCCGGTTTTCGAATTGAGCTCGCCGCCATCGACGAAGACTTCGATCTTACCGGCAAAATATTGTCTTGCTTGCGCGACGGTCCGCGCCGGAGCTTGCCCCGAAGGATTGGCGCTGGTCGCGGTGATAGGATACCCGAGCGCTTTGGCCAGTTCGGTTGCGATCGATTGGTCGGAAATGCGCACACCGACTCCGCCTGACGAATTCAAAAGCGGCTCGGCAACGCCTTTGCGCGCCGACAAAACCAAGGTGAGCGGACCGGGCCAAAAGTTGGCGATAAGTCGTTCAGCAAGCGGTGGAACTTCGGCAACTAGAGTGCCGAGCATGTCTCGGTCGGCGACAAGCACGGGAATCGGGTTGGCGAAATCGCGGCCTTTGAGTTGGAAGACTTTGTTGACCGCGGCGGCGTTGAGCGCGTCGGCACCTAAACCGTAGAGCGTTTCGGTAGGAAAAGCGATCACGTCGCCGCGTCGAAGCGCGGCGACAGCGGCTGAAAACGTTTCAGCTTTTGTTTCGTTCACTCTGGAGCTTTCGGTCGCGCTCTTCGACACCGACGGCCATCTCCTTTTTTGCTTGTGCCAGTTTGGCGGCGACATCGGCATCCTTACGCGCGACGATTTGCGCAGCGAAGATGCCGGCGTTGGCGGCGCCGGCTTTGCCGATCGCCATCGTGGCTACGGGAATGCCGGCGGGCATCTGCACTGTGGCCAGCAAAGCGTCGAGGCCCTTGAGGCTCGACGAATCGATCGGAATTCCGATGACCGGCAGAGTCGTGTTCGCGGCGATTGCGCCGGCCAAGTGCGCCGCAGCGCCGGCGCCGCAGATGATCACTTCCAAGCCCCGCTGCTCCGCGGTTGCAGCGTATTCGGCTGCTTTTGTAGGTGTGCGATGCGCCGACATGATGCGGGTCTCATAAGTGATACCGAACGAATCGAGCCGCTTTTCAGCTTCTCGCATCACATCGAGATCGGAATCGCTGCCCATAAGGATGCCGACTAAAGTCGCGGGTTTAAAACTTCAGACTGTAGACCCGAGACGCTAGCCCTTCCTTAACGCCCTTTGCGCGATGTCCTTGCGGTAGTGCATGCCGTCCCAGGCAATTTCACCTACGCCCCGATAAACTTCCTTGACGGCCGCCGCAATACTTTCGCCGCGCGCGGTCACGCCGAGCACACGGCCGCCTGACGTCAGCCAACGATTACTCTGTTTGATCGTGCCGGCGTGAAAGACGAAACCATTGCTCCAATTCTTCAACTTATCGAGGCCGCGAATCTCCTTGCCTTTTTCATAGGCGCCGGGATAGCCGTCGGCGGTTAGGACGACGCAAACGGCGGGTTCATCATACCATTGCGGAGATATTTCGTTTAACTTGCCATCGATGGTTGCTTCCAGCAACGGAATCAGATCGCTTTTTAGCCGCATCATGATCGGCTGACACTCCGGGTCGCCAAAGCGCGCGTTGAATTCCAAGACCTTTGGACCCTCTTTGGTAATCATCAGCCCGACGTAGATTACGCCGCGGTAACGAATGTTGCGTTTCTTGAGCGCAACCAGGAGCGGCGCAAGGATTTCGCCAAGAATTCTTTCGTGTATCTCCGGTGTCACGACGGGAGCGGGCGAGTAGGCGCCCATCCCGCCGGTGTTGGGACCTTCGTCGCCGTCGAACACCCGCTTGTGATCCTGCGACGACGCGAGCGGCAAAACATGCTCACCGTCGGTGAGCACCATGAAGGACGCTTCTTCTCCTTCCAAGAACTCTTCGATAACAACCTTATCGCCCGCTTCGCCAAATGCTTTGCCCACGAGAATCTCATCGACGGCGCATTCCGCTTCGCTGCGACTCTGACAAATGATCACGCCTTTGCCGCCGGCGAGACCGTCTGCTTTGATGACGTAAGGCGCTCTTTGTCGTGTTATATATTGCTTTGCCGACATCGCGTCGGTAAATGTACTGGACGCGGCGGTCGGGATATTGTTTTGGTGAAGAATTTCTTTGGCGAAGGCTTTGCTACCCTCAAGCTGCGCGCCGATTTTGTTTGGCCCAAAAATTCTTAGCCCGCGTGATTCAAACAGATCGACGATGCCAAGGGTCAGCGGCAGTTCCGGTCCGACGACGGTAAGATCGATTTTTTCGTTTGCGGCAAAGTCGGCGAGCTCTTTGATTTGCTCCGATCCAATCGCAACGAGCTGAGCAAGTTCGCTGATCGCCGCGCTGCCGGGGGCGCAGTAGATTTTCGCGACCCGCGGGCTTTGGCTGATTTTCCAGACCAGCGCATGCTCGCGCCCGCCGCTGCCGATGACCAAGACTTTCATTTGTGATTGGAAAAGTTATCGCCGAAGTTTGAGGATGGAAGATAGAGGATCGCCATTCTCGATTCTCAATCCTCCATCCTCGGCTTAATGTCTAAAGTGTCTCATGCCGGTGAAAATCATTGCGATGCCATGTTCATTGGCCGCGGCGATGACTTCGTCGTCCTTGATCGAACCACCGGGTTGAATGATCGATTTGGCGCCGGCGTTGGCTGCCTCGTCCAATCCGTCGCGGAAAGGATAGAAGGCGTCTGACGCGACGGCCGATCCTTTAAGATCCAGACCGTGGGTTGCGGCGCGCATGACCGCTATTTTAGTCGAATCGATGCGGCTCATCTGGCCGGCGCCGACGCCGAGCACTTGATCCGGGGCGGCGAACACGATGGTGTTCGATTTGACGTGACGGCAAACCCGCCAGGCAAAGTCGAGGGCCTGGTATTCTTCTTCCGTGGGTTTTCTTTCCGTCACGACTTTGCAAGCGCGGACGTCAATCTTGCCGGTATCCCAATCTTGGATCAACATGCCGCCACGCACGCGCCGCAAATCGTATCCGCCGCCTTGAGGCTGACTCATATCGAGCTCGAGCAAACGAATGTTAAGCAGCCTCTTCGCAGACGAGAGCACCGCTTTCGCTTCCGGCGTGAAGCTCGGCGCGATCACGATTTCCAAAAAAATATCCTTGAGCTCTTTTGCGGTCTCTTCATCGACCGGGCGGTTGAAAGCGATCACGCCGCCGAAGATAGAAACCGGGTCACAGGCTTTGGCTTTGCGAAACGAATCCGCCAGTGATTTATTCGACAGCGCGACGCCACAGGGGTTGTTGTGCTTGATGGCGACGGTGGCAATCTCGGAGAATTCCAACACGGTGCTCAGCGCCGCATCTGCGTCCAGGATATTATTGAAGGAAAGCTCTTTACCCTGGCATGTCCTGAATCTTCGCTACCTGAATATTGACTGTTTGCCCCCAGCGTTGCGGCTTCTTGTCCTCATCGAGGGACGGGAAGTAATTCGAAATCGCGCCGTCGTAGTGAGCGGTGTGCTGAAAGGCTTTGCAGAAAAGCCGGAAGTGCGTCGCCGACGAGAGCGCGCGGTCATTCGCTTTTAATTCCGCCAAGATCGCATCGTAGTCTTCCGGGTCGACGACCACGCCGACGTGTTGATGATTTTTCGCCGCGGCGCGCACCATGCTCGGCCCGCCGATGTCGATATTCTCGACAATCTCCTCAAAAGCCGCGCCGCGCGCCACCGTCGCTTCAAACGGATAGAGATTGACGACGACGAGATCGATGGGTGCGATACCGTGCTCCTTCATTTTGGCCACATGCGCGGGATTGTCGCGCAAAGCGAGAATGCCGCCGTGAATTTTCGGATGCAAAGTCTTTACACGTCCGTCCATCATCTCGGGAAAGCCAGTGAGATCGGACACGTCTTTCACGGGGATTCTGTTGTCGCGTAAGAGCGCTGCCGTGCCGCCCGTCGATACCAGCTCGACGTTCAATTGCGCGAGAGCACGGGAAAATTCGACGATGCCTTTCTTTTCAGAAACGCTGATGAGGGCCCTTTCAATCCTGGCCACTGCGGGTGATCCTCCTAGGTATTGTAGTGAATGCGGGGCACGCGAGCGCCGACGGAAGTGAGAATCTCGTACGAGATTGTGTTGGTCCAGGCGGCCATTTCGTCGGCGGAGATTTCCGCGGGGCCTTGACGACCGAGGAGAACAACCTCATCTCCCTGTTGTACATTTCGTATATCGGTAACATCGATCATAGTCAAATCCATGCAGACTCTCCCGGCGATCGGCGCGCGTTGACCGCCGACAAGAACTGCGCCGCGATTGGAGAGCAAACGTGAATATCCGTCGGCATAACCGACGGGAAGAGTCGCGATCAAACTTTCCCGCTTGGTCACGAAGGTCTGACCGTAGCTGATGCTCGCTCCCGACGGCACTTTCTTGAGCTGCAAGATTTTCGTTTTCCACGACAGCACCGGCTTGAGGACAATTTGACTTGCCATCGCGGCCGAGGGATAGACACCGTACAGCATGATGCCGGGGCGCACCATATCGAAATAAGCCGCTGGCATCGTGATCGTGGCTGCGCTATTGGCGAAGTGGACTAGCGGTGGTGCTAAGACTTGCGCGCGCAGCTGCGCGATAACCTCATTAAAAATTGCCAGTTGTTTTCTAGTGTAGTCTCCTTCAACGCTTTCGGCATGAGAAAAGTGTGAAAAGACTCCTTCTAACTTGAGCGCGCGCAGATTCTTGAGCTCTGCGATCCATTCTTTTGCGTCGGCCGCGAGAACGCCGAGCCGTCCCATGCCGGTATCAATTTTCAAATGTACGCCGAGCGTTTTTTGCCGGCGCTGCGCTTCGGCGTCAAGTTGCTTCAGGATCTCAACATCATAAACGACCGGGACCAATTCGTTACTGATAAGCTCACCGAGTTGATCAGGAAATACGCCTGCCAAAACAATTATAGGCGCGCTCATACCGGCCTGCCGCAGCTCGACCGCTTCCTCCATTGTCGCGACGCCGAACGCGTCCGCTCCGCTGCCGGTCAGCGTTTGCGAGACCGCCGTCGCGCCGTGACCGTAACCGTTGGCTTTCACCATGCAGAGGATTTTGATTTTTGCCCCGACCTTGGCGCGGATCTGGCGCATATTCCAACGCAACGCGTCATGATCGATGAAACAGACCGTCGGACGTCCCAGCGAGTTATTCGGCATTGAGAATTTCCGCGACGCCTGCACGTGCTATTCTCACGACACCTTTGCGCCGGCGAGCACTGACTTCTCCGGCGTTAGAATAATGACGCGGCCTTCGTCCGATACCGCCAGAAGCATTCCCTGACTCTCCAGACCCCGAAGCTTCGCTGTCTCCAGGTTGGCAACGACGACGACTTGTTTTCCGACCAGTTCTTCCGGCGTGTAATGGTTCCTGATCCCGGCGCAAATCTGGCGCTGCTCGGCGCCCAGATCAATTTGCAAAACCATGAGCTTGTCGGCGTTCGGGTGAAGTTCGGCGGATTTGACAGTGGCAATCTTCAGTTCAACTTTACGAAAATCATCAATGGAGATCATCAGGATTCCTTCTAGATGACGCGGTGTCGGTTATTAGGAAAAGTACCAGAACCGCTGGGGTAAGAAAAGGTGAGTGCGTACTTGACTCGAAGGGCGGATTTTATTAATAGTAATAATTACTAATAAGAAGGAAGGATTTTATGGCAAAAAGTTTATCTGGCACCAAGAGTCACGAAAACCTGAAACATGCCTTCGCGGGCGAGTCTCAGGCGAACAGGCGTTATCTTTATTTCGCACGGGTCGCCGACATTGAAGGCTATCCCGATGTGGGCGGCTTATTTCGCGACACTTCCGAAGCGGAAACCGGTCATGCGTTCGGCCATCTCGATTTTCTAAAAGAGGTTGGCGATCCTTGCACGGGCGTACCCATCGGGACCACATCGAAAAACCTAAAGTCGGCCGTGGAAGGTGAGACCTACGAATACACCGAAATGTATCCTGGTTTTGCCAAGACGGCGCGCGACGAGGGTTTGTCGGAATTGGCCGAATGGTTTGAGACCTTGGCTAAGGCGGAGAAATCTCACGCCGGCAGGTTCACCAAGGGGCTCGACACTCTCGGTAGCTAATAGTTGATCGATGCAAACTCGAGCCGGCGAATAGGCTGACGGCTTCAACCTTGTTCGCCGGCTCGGAATGCTGCCGCGCGCGAGTGAAGGTGAGTGTAAAATTCTAGCTCGTTTTTTCGGGTGGAGCGGGTGCACGCGGTTTGAAGGAACGTCGATCCAGTCAAAAATAGAGCGCAAAATGAAAAAAATCGCCCTCGATGATATACTCGGTTTTGCCGCGTACGAGAAAGTGCGTCAACAATTCCGCGACGATATTATCGACAAAAAGAAGCGGCGGCGCGTCGCCGTGGGCGACAAAATCTCCATTGTCTTCGAGAACCGCGACACTGTGATTTTTCAGATTCAGGAAATGTTACGCGCGGAAAGAATCGCCGATCTCGACAAGATTCGGGAAGAGATCGAGGTTTACAATGAGCTTATTCCAAGTCCGGGCGAGCTTAGTGCGACGCTATTCATAGAAATCGAAGACCAAGCCCATCTGCGCGAGGATCTCCTAAAATTCCTGGGCATCGACGAGTCGGTTTACTTCCGGGTCGGGGCGCATTCTATTCAAGGCCGTTTTGAAGAGGGGCGCAGTAAAGAAGATAAAATCAGCGCGGTGCAATACGGGTGAACTGGCGGAAATAGTCATCGATCATCCGAATTACCAAGCTCGTGCGGTGATTGCCTCGGACGCGCAACGATCGCTGGCCGAAGATCTGGCGGCTTGACCCATGGCAAAAACACGCAAACTACCAAGAATGACCAAACAGCTTGAAGTCGTTTGGGACGCAGTGAGGGAAGACAAGTCGCATCCGACTGCGGACCAAATCTATGACCGGGTACGCAAAAAATTGCCGAATATCAGCCTTGGCACCGTCTATCGCAATCTACAAAAATTGGTTGCCGAGCAGAAACTTCAGGTGTTGATGCGCGGACGTTCGCAACATTTCGATCCGCTGGTGGAAAGGCATCAGCATTTTTTCTGCGAGATTTGCGACCGAGTCTATGACGTCTTGATCGATAACCAGAAAGAGATCAAGCCCGCTAAATTACCGCATGAGGGATTCAAGGTAACTTCCCATCAACTGGCCTTTTACGGCACTTGCAAACATTGCAGTTCTTGACGGTTTTGCGCGTTTCATAATTCTTGTAATCCCGCCATTGCGGCGATAGACTCCGGCTTGTTCCGGTGCCGATCATGGTTGACGTCCACCTTCCTACAGACTCGCAGCGGCGCTTGATGGAAATCGCCCGGCGGGCGCTCGAAGTCGTCGTACGACGGTGTCCGGAT
>VBKX01000096.1:0-2363 GCA_005879435.1 Deltaproteobacteria bacterium | reverse complement strand
TTACGGCGCCTTTGTGACTCTTTTCAAGGAAGACGAACTCCGGGGCTGCATCGGCACCTGTGTGCCATCGATGACGCTGCGCGAGATCGTTATTGAAATGACCGAGGCCGCAGCGACGCGCGATCGACGAGTCAGACCGGTGCGCGCCGAGGAGCTTGATCAAATTCACATTGACATCTCGGTGATATCCCCGTTGGAGCGAACCGAGAATCCCCTGTCCTTAGAAGTCGGCAAGCATGGGCTCCATGTCGCGCGGGATCGCAAGCGTGGCGTGCTCTTGCCGCAGGTCGCCGCGGAGCACGACTGGGACATGGAAATGTTTTTGGGACAAACCTGTTTGAAGGCAGATTTACCCAAGGACGCTTGGCGTCGCCCAGATACGACGGTTTCCTGCTTTACGGCTTTGATCATCGAGGAGGAAAAATGAAACGGCGTGGTTTTCTCGGCCTCACGGGTTCGGTTTTTTTTCTGCCGTTTCGCGGCATCGCCGAAGCGATCTGCAATCCTTCTTTAGTCCACTTATTTCATCAGGGCCGCCAGCTGGTGCAGGCACGCGGCAATGGCGCGAAAGCCCCTTCCCTAGGCTCCTATTTCGTCAATTGGTACGGGCACTCGAGTTTTTTGATCCAATCCGGCAGTCAAACCAAAGTCGTCGCTGACCCCAACTTTAACGTAACCCCGGGAATTCAAGCCGACGCCGTCACCGTGAGCAACGATCACTTCACGCATAACAATACGGGAGCGGTGACGGGCAACCCGGTCATTCTCCGCGGTATCACTTTTAAACAGACGTGGAATCCGATTCGAACCAGCGTCAAGGATATCACCATCGTCAACATCCCGAGCCAGCGCAGTCAGAGTTGGGGCGCGATCGCCAATTCCATTTTTGTGTACGAAATGGGTAGTCTTTGTCTGGCGCACCTGGGAAACATCGGTCATCTGTTGACGCCGGAACAGATCAAGGTGCTGCAGCATGTCGACGTCATCATGATTCCAATCGACGCGATGACCAATCTAGGTTTCGATGACATTATCAAGGTGATCGACCAGGTTAAGCCACCGATCGTGATTCCGATGCACTACGATGTCTCAAGACAAGCCGAGCTCTTTGCGGCATTTGCCCAAGAGCATTATCCGGTGAAAAGAATCGCCCAGTCACAGTTGACTCTGAATCGCGGAATGTTGCCGAAGTCGACGGAGGTTTACGTCCTGGCCCATCCTCGACCTGTCTCGTTCGGCGAATAACGCCAGGAATCACCTGAACGGCGATTTCTACTAAATCTCCCGGTTGATGTTTGCCAGCTTTTCCCTATAATGAGCACCAATGCTTTTTTGGTGATCGCACTGGGTGCTCCTTGAATCTAAATGATACTGAATATTTCCGCCGTCTTTTGAACCAACGAATCGCCGAGCTCCGGACGGAAGCCGGCAAAACCGTAGAGAACATGGACGTAGACGGGAATTTTCCCGATCCGACCGACCGGGCGTCCATGGAATCCAATCGCAATTCGATCTTGCGCATCCGCGATCGTGAGCGCAAACTTATTTTTAAAATTCAGGAGGCGTTACAGCGTCTCGAAGCGGGCGAATATGGGAGATGTGAAGAATGCGGGGAAGACATCGGCATCGAACGGCTCAAAGCTCGCCCGGTGACGACACTTTGCATCAGCTGTAAGTCCAGTCAAGAAATCGCCGAGCGAAAAGCCAAGAGGGTCGTTTAGGGGGATCGGAAAAACTTCATGAAGCTAAGAAAAGCAGTCATCCCCGTGGCCGGTTTAGGAACCCGTTTTCTGCCCGCCACAAAAACCGTACCGAAAGAACTCTTGCCGATCGTCGACGTTCCGTCGATCCAATACGTCGTGCAGGAAGCGGTGGATGCGGGAATCGAAGAGATCATCTTTGTCACGGGCCGCGGCAAGGACGGTATCGAAGACCACTTTGATGATGCTCCTGAATTAGAGCAGGTGCTTGCCGATCGCGGCCAGCACGAATTGGTGAAGATGCTTAGGCGCATCGCGGAAATGACCGAAGTCGTATCGGTGCGGCAAAAAAAGCCGCTCGGGCTAGGTCACGCGGTGCTCTGCGCTCGCGATCTTGTCGGCGACGAGCCTTTTGCAGTAATGCTTGCCGACGATCTGATCGATAGCGACAAGCCTTGTATCCGCCAGTTATTGGAAATTTTCGAACAAACAGAAGAGTCGGTTGTAGCGCTAATGGAAGTGCCCGAGATGGATGTCCATCAGTACGGAATCATCAAGGGCAAAGTTCTCAAGGAACGACTCTACCAAATTGAGGCGACTGTCGAGAAGCCACCGGCAAAAGAAGCGCCGTCCAGAATGGCCATCATCGGCCGCTATGTGCTC
>VBKX01000095.1 GCA_005879435.1 Deltaproteobacteria bacterium | reverse complement strand
TTTCCACCGGCACTGAAAGGTAGTCGGCAAAAGCACCGTCGGCGTTGACAATCCCCATCACGCTTCGGTTCGGACAGTGACGGCTGAGATCGCGGCGGCAAGCGTCGCACTGCCCGCAACCGAAGTTGATTTCACCGACGACCCGTTTGCCGACAAACTCGGACGGACCTTCGACGACCGAGCCGACGAACTCGTGGCCCGGCACGCCTTAGAAACCCATGTAACCGTTAAAAATTTGCAGGTCGGTGGAGCAGACGCCGGCGAGGTGAACCTTGAGCATCTTGACGGTTGCTCAAATCAACTTCTTAACGCCTGAGCCCATTTCGTTTGCGGCGTCGGCACCAATGCGCCGTCGACGCAGATATCGCAGCCGCGCTCGTGGAAGAAGCAGAGCAGCCCTTTGATCTTCGGACACTCGGGAATCGGCTCCATGTAACCCCAGACCAAGTCGGTGAAAGTCTCATCGCCGATTTTCACCGACCAGTAGGACGCCGGTCCCTTATACGGACAGCGCGACGTTGTTGCGCTCGGGGAGAGCATGTCCATGCGCACGTCTTCCTGCGGGATGTAGTAGCGCACCGGATGATTGGTTTCGAAGAGCAAATGCGGCCGGCGCGTCTCTGCAACCGTGTGGCCGTCGATCACGACGCGAACGTGGCGCTTGCTCGGCATCACATCGACGCGCTTGTACGGATCGCGCGCATGCTTGAAAAGCTCCTCTTCTTCTTCCATCCACTTGTCCATTTTCGGCCAATCGAAAGCAAAGTAGTCTTTCAGGCCGGACGCCTCGGGGCGCGGAGTCGTATAACTCCACGCCGCGTTTTCGGCGCGGCGATCGCCGACTTGGATCGACCAATATGACGCTTCGCCTTTGACTGGACAATCGCTCTTGAATTCGCTCGGCACGAAAAGATCGGTGCGCACGTCTTGTTTGGGAAAATAGTAAGCGGGCAAGATTTCCGCCTCGCGCAAGAGTTTTGCGTGCTTACTGTCGGCGATCGTCTCGCCACCGAACATGACGCGCACATGGCGCGGGCTTTCGCTGACATGAACCCAATGCCCCGGATCGCCGTGAATCGGCACACGTTGTTGAGTAACGTTACTCTGCATACTTCGGCCTCCCTTGCCTTCCCTCGTCCCTTCCACCGCCGCCTTGTTCAAGGTTCCAAGTTCAAAGTTCAAGGTAGGAGCCTGTCGTTGAACATTGAACCTTGAACGTTGACAGTTTCGTCTATTAACCAAGCTTCTTCAGTTTCTGCAGAGTCCGCAATTCGCGCGGCGGCTTTAAATGCTGCCCCATGATCGTCCGTGACACTTCGCCGACATAAATATCGCCGCGTGAATCGATGGCGAGCCCGTGCGGCGCGATGAACTGTCCGGGTTTTTCTCCCGCGTGGATGTCGCCGAGTCGCGCCAGCCGCTTTCCAGTTCTATCGTATACGTCGACGCGGTTACCCAGATTCGGCGCTTCTTTATTGACGCCTAAGCCTGGACCCAACTCACCGATGTAACAGATCGGATCTTTCTTCGTGGTATCCATATAAAGCGCGCAGGGCCGATGCATATTGTTCCATTGCGTTTCATATTTACCGTTGCCGTCGAAGACTTGAACTCGATTATTTTCCCGATCGGCAACGTAAACCCACCCGTCTTTATCCGTCACGATGTTGTGCACGATGTTGAATTGCCCGGGATCGGAACCGGACTCTCCCCACGATAAGAGTAATTTACCGTCGGGAGAATATTTGTGAACGCGCGAGTTGCCGTAACCGTCCGAAACGTAGACCTCGCCTTTTGGCGAGAACGCCACATGGGTACAGCGATTGAACGGCTCGCCACCTTGATACGGCGCGGCTTTGCCGGGCACGCCGATGGTCATGAGAATTTTCCCGTCGAGCGTGCACTTGCGCACCGTGTGGTCGCCGTCATCGGTGAGGAAGATCGTTTCGTCCGCACCGATGGTCGCGCCGTGAGCGCGCTTGAAAACGCCGTCGCCCCACGAGCGAAGAAAGTTGCCGTTGCGATCAAAAACGATCACCGGGTGCTTACCGCGCGTAAAGCAGTAAACCTGGTCTTTGTCGTCCACCGCAACCGCTGCGACTTCGTGAAAGGTCCAATCGTCGGGCAATTTGCCGAAGCCCTCGATCACTTCGTAACGATAATCACCGCTGCCTACGATCGTACCCATGACAACCTCCTCGTTTTCGCGGTCTAAAGTTTAGAGTCCAGCGACTTGAGTTTGACGCGAGACCCGAGACCCTAGACTCAAGACTCTTTCATGCTTACGCCGGCTCATGCTCATACACCGGCCGCCAAGCTTCGAAGCCTCCGCTCATGCTCGCGACGTTGGTAAAGCCGTTCTCCATCAGAAACGCCGTCGCGCCCAAACTGCTGTTGCCGTGGTAACAATACACCACCACAGGTTGTTCCTTGGCGGTGTTTTGCAGAAATTCTTGCACGTTGCCGTCGTGGAGTTGAATTGCACCCGGAATATGCGCTTGGCGATAAGAGCCGGGATCGCGAATGTCGACGAACATGCAACTCTTTTCATCGAGCTTCTTTTTGGCCTCGTGAATTTGTATCTGCGCTATCTCCATACGACGCTCCTTGCCTGACGCTGCCGTTTTATCAAGCTCGAACCAAGCTGTCCACAGCATGAAAATCCCTGCCGCTTTCGTAGGCTCCAAGCCGGCCAACTGCTATAATCGCGCGATGAACTTTTCTCCGCTTACGTTGTACGTGTTGGCGGCGATCTTCCAGACCGCTGGATCCTCCGGCGCAGCGATGCTCGCGCCGTTTTTTATGAAAGACCATGGCTATTCCGTCGCCGTTGCGGGCGTGCCGCTGGTCGCCAACGGCGTGGGACGAGTTTGTTCCGATGTGATGTCCGGGATCATGGCGACTTATTTCAGCGCCGGATCGATTCTCTTCGCCGCCATGATTATCGGCATCGTGACCAGTATCGTTGGCTATGCCTTCATGGACACCATGCCGGTTTTTGTCGCCGCCTGGATCATATTCGGCTTGACCGAAGCGATGTTTGCTTTGTCGCTCAGAAAGATTGGCTTCGACCAATCTCCCCCCGACCGTCAGGGAAGAGTGCAAGGACAAATGGCCTCCGCGTTGGGCATCGGATTTACCTTCGGCCCGCTGCTCGGCGGCTTCGTCGGCAAATGGCTTGGACCGAACGGATTATTTTTTCTCTACGCCGCGCCGCAATTCATCGGCCTGATCGTCGTCTTTGTCGCCGGCGCGCATCGCTATCGGCGCAAGGATCACAACACTACGCCGAACCTGTGGCGCGAAGGACGGCAGCTGCTCGCTAAGATTCCTTTTCTCGCTTCGTGCCTGGCGATCTGTCAATCTTTCCTATTTTTGGTCGGCGTTACCCGGGTGGCGTTCCCGTTTTTTGCCGTCAACCTGCGCGGCATCAGTTTGGAAACCGTTGGAGTGATCGTTTCGATCTCTCGTCTGAGCGACACCTTTGGGCGCTATGTGGGCGGACGGCTTTGCGACCGGATCAAGCCAGCCAGCGTCATCCTGCTGGGAGTTATCGTCGGTGTGCCAATGTTCTTGTTGCAGGTCTATGGCTCCGGCTTTGTCACTCTCTTGGTTCCTTTGGCGATCATGACCATGGGATTCGGCTTTACCAACGTCGGCGCCACCACCTTCGCGCTGCAGTCCGCCGACCGCGGCGCCAAAGAACTCAGCCTTGGCATCTCCCGTGCTTCCACGTCCGTCGGCCAAGCGATTGGACCTTTGGTATGCGGCGCGCTGATCGAGCAAATGGGATACGAGGGGGGATTTCAGGCGATGGCGCTGATCTCCGCGGTAGTTCTGATCGTCACCTGGATCGGCCTAAAACAACGAAACCCTGAACCTTTGAACCTGGAACATTGAACCCTTTTTTTAGCGCAGTCCCTTATACTCCTCGCCGATGCCGAGATCTTTTAAATACTCGATGCTGTTATTGGCGTAGCCGACTTGGCCTGCTTTCTCGGCGCGCCAAGCATCGAGATATTTTAGAATCTCATCCAGCGGCAAAACGTCGGCGTATTTTTGATTCATGTCGAAGAGATTGATCGCGTGGCAAGCCTCGTGGCGATCGAACACACATTCTTCGGCGACGACCATGCGCAGTCGATTGGTCGTGCCGTCGACGACGCTGGCGCGCACGCAGCCGCTGGTGCTTTCACCACAGGTGATAATGGTATCGACGCCGAGAAAATTGAGATGGCCAACCAATGGCGTACCCCAGAACGCGCTCGGCGAGACTTTCTTGAACACGGTTTCGCCGGGAATCGGTTTTACTTGATCGACGATATCGTAACGGCGGCGAAAACGATCAAGCTCCTCAGCGCTCATGGTCGCGCGCTTTTTGGTGTCGCGCCGGAAAGCCCAAGGCTCGACCGCCACTCCGTCCATGCCAGTGACGTGAATCACCGGAACGCCCACTTCGCGCGCCTTGGCCAGTAGTTTTTGAATATGCGGCAAAGCGTTCCAGCCAGCCAACCCACAACTGCCCGGCCAAGTCTTGATCGCCTCGGTAACCGCTTCCGGCTTATCGCCGAACACCCAACGGTACAGATCGATCAACAACAACGCCGGTCGGTCGCCGAAACCAACACGCCGATCAGCTTTGCCGACCAAGGTCGCCTTGTCTTGCTCAGTGAGAAATTTTTCCCAGACACGCTCAGCCATTAGACACCTCCAAAGAAACGTGAATTACCTGAAGACTTATCACCCCAGTCGTTTCACGGTCAAGGCGACCCAATACATCGGTACCAACGTGTCGTTAGGCAAGACATCATAGAATCCCGCATCCGTCTCGCAACCGTTTGCCGACCGTAAATGTCATTCTGAACGAAGTGAAGAATCTCTACCGAAATTGGTAGCGCTTTCGACTTCGTAGCGGTGCTTTCGTTCGCTGTTGCCCCTGATGTTTCGTTGGCGCTATAGTCATTCCATGAAAGAGCTCATACCGATAGACCTCAAAGACGTCGTCGAAGATGTCAAAGCTGAAGGCAAAGGCCGCCGCGTGTTGTGGCAAGATTCCGAGTCCATCGCATTCTTGAGCAGCGGGCGCAAAGAGCGCTGGGATTTCCACATCGATCCGGCTGACGAAGTGACGCTGCAACTGACCGGCGTACAGCATCTGGTCTATCGGACACCCGATGGCAAAGAACAAACAGCCGACATAAAAGCCGGCCAAATCCTCCTTTGTCCCGCCGGCGTGCCGCACTCGCCGCGGCTCGAGGAAAATTCCTGGTTCATTGTTTTCGAGCGCAACCGCCGACCTGGCGAAATCGATCATTTCAGATGGTTCTGCAATAAGTGCGGCGAGAAGGTTTACGAGACTTCCGTCGAAGTCGGCGATTACCGCGCCGATCCGGTGGGACAGGTTTACCGGAAGTTCTCCAGCGACGAACAACTGCGCACGTGCAAGAAATGCGGCACAGTGGTTCCGGTGCCCCCATCCTGAGCCGGACGCAGGATCTCCGGCAAACACCGAACTTTTCATCCTGCACGCAGCAAAGGCTCTTTTCGATTGCCGGCCGGAAATAGAATTTCATGTCAAACCGCGCGAACCCCTACGTCGCAAAACTCACGCGATTGGCATCCGCGTACCGCGAAGCGGAAGCGCGGGTCGTCAGAGGCTTCTTTAAAAAAGCGCGACGAACCAAAGAACACCTCCGTTGGCTCAAGGCGCAGGGCTTTAAGGAATATTCGGCCATCAAGCCGATCGTCGATGCGCTCGCGGCTCTCTATCCCGACATCGACCGCGGCATAGACCGCCATCACTACGCCGAGCTGACGGAAAAACTGGCGGATGAAACCAAACACGCGCGTTTGGTCATGGATCTACTGCAACAAATCACCGGCAGAAAGATCACGCCCCGTGATCTCACCTGGCTGCCGCAAGACCGCGCTCTCGCCCGGGTGCGCGCGCAATATTCCAAGAGTTACGCGGGTCTCTTGCACGGCTCGGTGAAGATCACCTCTAAAGAAATCAAACGCCATGACGAAGAACTAGAACGCGCCGCGATCACTCTGACCTGTTTCGCGAAATCCTGCGCGATGAGGTCGGACACAAGGACACCGGTGCCCGGGCGCTCGCCGGCCTAATCAGCGACGAGGACTCGTTTCGGCGGGCGGCGAGAATCATCGGGGAAGTCTCCAGCCAACGATTGCGCATGCGCAACGAGCAATTCGGCTTTCCGCTTGACCGACATGAAGTGGCAGCGCTCGACGGACGCATCAAGCAATTGGTAGATAGGGAATGAATTTTTTAGTCATCGCCATACTCTTCAGTTTGCTCTCCGGCTCCGTTTCATCGGCTCTTGAAATGCCGGCGCTCAGGGCCGGCATCAACGATTTCGCAGCAATGTTTCCCCCGGCGAGCCTCGACGATCTGGAAACTCGCCTGCGCCGCTTCAACACTGAAACCGCGAATGGCGTCGTCGTGCTGACGCTCAAGAGTCTCGATGGCGAAGATATCCACAGCGTCGCGCTCAGAGCATTCAACGAGCTGCCGTTCAGTGACGTCGAGCGGCAAAGGAGCGTGCTCCTCGTGGTAGCGCGGACCGAGCGACAAATCGCGATCCAAGCTGGCGCACGAGTGCGCACCTTACTTCCGGAGCCAGCGGCAAGCGAGAAGGTTCTCGGCCAGGTCGCCCTTTACTGGGATGGCATGCGGCCCGATCTCGGCATTCACGGCGCGGTGCAATATCTTTTTCGCGTATTGCGCGGCGACGTCCGCGTCGGCAGCCAAACCGAGGAAGAAAAATTGCAGCAGACTTCGTTGCGCGGCGGCGAGGCCGGCGCGATCTTCGCACTTTGCTTGGGGCCCTTTCTGGCGTTTTTCATGGGCGCCATCTGGGGAATTTACGCGACTCAATACGGCGTGCAACGCGGCACGCGCCTCTTGATGGGCGCGATCTTCGGCGGCGGCACGGCGAAGATCGTTGCACTGCTGATGTCCATGCTGGGCAGCTACAGCGATAATCTGTGGTATTTCATCATGGCGCTCGCCATTCCCCTCGGTATATTCGGTAGCCTGACCGAGTTCTGGATGTGGGGCGATTGGCGTGGAATTCCGCGCGTCAAAGAACGCCCGCGCAAACCGGAAGACAACATGGGAATATGATAGTAGCGAGTGATGAGCGCCGAGGGCCGCGTGCTAAAGGCGCAGATCCACCGCGACCTAGACCCACGAGCTGATTTCAATGCGATCTGACTCGCTGACAAGGCGCGAAGTGTTGCGCATGACCCTGGGCGCCGGCGCGCTCGCGCTCACAGGAGGATCGGCCATGGCGGATTCGATAGTTCGCAAACCCGTTCCGAAAACAGGCGAGACTTTACCGGCTATCGGCCTCGGCACGTGGCAAACTTTCGACGTTGGCGCGTCGAGATCGGCTCGCGAACCGCTCAAAAACGTATTGCGCGAATTCGTCCGCTTGGGCGGGAGCGTCATCGACTCGTCGCCCATGTACGGCAAATCCGAAAGCGTCACCGGCGATCTCGCCGCCGAGCTTGGAGTGCAAAAGCAAATTTTTCTCGCCACCAAGGTTTGGATCAGCGGGCGGGAAGCCGGGATTCGCCAGATGGAAGAGTCTTTCACGCGCTTGCGCACACAGCGCATGGATCTCATGCAAGTTCACAATCTAGTCGACTACCGCACGCATCTTGCGACCCTCAGAGCATGGCGGGAACAGGGCAAGGTCCGCTACATCGGCGTCACCCATTACACGTCGAGCGCCTATGACGAACTGGCGCGCGTGCTGGCCGCCGAAGATATCGACTTCGTCCAGCTGAATTACTCGGTGTTCGAGCGCGAAGCGGAAAAGCGCCTCTTGCTCCTCGCCGCCGAAAAGCGTCTCGCCGTGCTGATCAACCGGCCTTTCGCCGCCGGAGATTTATTCCGAAAAGTTCGCAGCAAACCGCTGCCGCCCTGGACCCAAGAGATCGATTGCGCGAGCTGGGCGCAATATTTTCTCAAATTCGTTATCTCCCATCCCGCGGTGACCTGCGCGATTCCGGCGACCAGCAAAGTCGAACATCTCGTCGACAATATGCGCGCCATGCATGGCCCGATGCCGGATGCGCAAGCGCGCGAACGCATGGCGCGCTATTTGGCCGATCTCTAGCCGGAGCTGCGCCGAAAATCGCGCCGTGGTCGGCAAGGCATCAACGAGCAAGCTGTCGTTGACAGCCTTTCATAGCGGTGATAGCGCTGACTTCTATTCAAAGATAGTTTTCGAGGAGGACTCGTCATGGCCAAGCTTCGTCATCTCGCCATTCTCACGCATCAACCCGATAAACTCGCGGACTTTTACAAACGAGTTTTCGAAATGACGGAAATGTACCGCACCAAAAACGGCTCGGTTCATCTTTCCGACGGTGAAGTCAATCTGGCGATACTGAACGCGACCGACCCGAAAGAACCCGGACACCAGCCGGGGCTTTATCATTTCGGTTTTCACGTCGAAGATAACAAGGAAGTGGCTCAGCGCATTAAAGAAATCTATCCCGAAGGCGCACCCAAAGAGCGTGAGGCGACCTATGCCGAAGGCCGGGGCTGTGATCCCGACGGTAACCTTTTCGATATTTCCACCGTCGGTTGGGGCCCCAAGCGCAGAATGGATCTGTAGTGGCGTGTTAAAAAAAGTTTCGGAATGCTTTGACAGGCTCAGCATGAACGGAAAATCTCAGTCGATTCCATCTTACGCACTGCTTGCCCAGCATGACTGCAAAATCTATTGCACTCTTCGCAGTTAGATAATCATCCCGGGAATTTTCTATGGTTTTGAGATTCGCCACGTCGGAGGCCGGTGGCACTTTTCATTCCTCAGGCCCTCGAGCTGGTGCGCCTCTTTAATGAAGCGCGAGCAGGTGGCGAACCGTGTGTCGTGACAAACAATTTGATCGCTCTCGAAGATGTCACGCTTTTCGATCGCGGCGAGCTCGACTTTGGTTTGATGGCGTCGAACTGGATCGGCCGGTCGAAAGACGGCGCGCCGCCGTTTACGCATCCGATCGCGCTACGTATGGTCGCGCCGGCCAACGCCGGTCCGGTGTTTTTCGTCGCGCGGTCCGATTCGGCGATCCAAAATGTCAGCGACTTAGTCGGTAAACGGATCGCGCTCGGCCCAAAAGGAAGCGGCATGGCGCA
>VBKX01000567.1 GCA_005879435.1 Deltaproteobacteria bacterium | reverse complement strand
CGTCATCGGCACGCCGGCGTAGATCCAGATTTTTGCCGGCATGTCGGTGCGTTCGACGAGCCAGGCAAGCGCAACGGCCATGCTGATGCCGATCAAAACGCTGCCGGTGACGTAGATGAACGTGTTGGTGAATAACTCGTAAGTGCCTGGGTCGCCATAAACCGTGACGTAGTTGACCCAGCCCATGGTGTCGAGAGAAAAATCTCCCGGCAGTCTCGCTGCGCTGAAGCTGCCCAGGATGAGAAATACGACCGGCAGACTCACCAGGCCCAAGACAAGGAGGAAAATTCCGTGGTGCCAGAGACTGGGTCGGAGCGCGGTCATGGTTTGAAGGATAAATTATAAAGGCAAAAGGATAAAAAACGGCAGGATAAAATATCGGAGAAGCGGTCGTTGCGAGCGCATCCGACTTTATCCTTCATCCCTTTGCCTTTATCCTTTTATTATTTGCCGCGCCGCCGGCCGCCGCTTTTGAGCCAGAGTTCGTCCCAGTAAGCCAAAAGCTTCGGCTGAATCTCGACTTCGATGGCGGGATCCCGGAAGGCGTCTTTCTTATGCAGGATTTCATCGGCGAAGGGGACAAACTCACGGCGCTGTAACTCTTTGTGCACCGGCGGCGCGTAGTCAGCGGAGTACTGCGCGATCTGTCCTTCCTTGCTGAGAAACCAATTGACGAAAATGCGCGCGGAGTTGATATTCGGCGCGCCTTTGAGGATCCCCATTTCCGAAACCGCTACCGGTACCGGCTCCGGACAATGGTAACTTACCGGCGCGCCCTCGATTTGCTTTTGGTAGGTGCGGTATTCCGCAGACGGGATGCTGGCATAGAATTCACCGGCGGCGGTGAGCTCCAGCATGGCGTTCATCCCCTCGCGGCGCAGTTGTGGCTTGACGTCGGTGAGCAGCTTCGCGAGAAAATCCTTCGCCCACTTTTCGCCGTTGGCCTTCCATAGGCTCAATGCCCAGAGTTGCGGCCGATTGCCGAGGGCTAGATTGCCGTTGCGAAACTTCGGATTGGTCAATATATCGTCCCAGCGCTTGGGCATCTCGTCCTTTTTGAACTGCTTGGTGTTGTAAGCCATGCACCAGTAGCGCATGTGCATGCCGACCCATAGCCCTTCGGGATCGACGGTTTCCGGCGGGTTGTTTTTTAGGTTCGGTATGCCGCGCAGGTCCTCGAGCGCGCCGATCTCCTTGAACATGAAATAGCTGCCGCCCAAGCCGGTGATGATGTCGGTGACGATTTTTTTATTCTTGTATGCCACCAGCGTACGCACGGCGCGGTCTTCGTGGCTGGCGCGGGAGTATTCGATGTTGATGAACGGATAACGCTCCTTGAACGGCCGCGCGAGAACGTCGACCTGTCCCGGATCGAAGGTGGAAAAAATGCGCAGCTTGCCTTCCTTGCGCGCGCCGTCGAGCCAGGCTTTGGGGACTTCCAGCTCCTTCTCGATGTTGGCGAACACGGAACGCTCGAGCTTGAGTTTCTTTGCCATCTCTTCGGTCGCTTTCGGCAGCGGAGCGGAAGCAGAGTGGCTTCGAGCTGCGATAAATTTTTGTCTTCATGGGAATCACTCCTTCGTAGCCGACCTGTTTTTCGGCGTGGAGAGGTATTTCTTCAGCAGCGGCGAATCGTAGTTGGCGGGCCCGATGCCGCTCAGATGCGCGTAGTACTTGCCGGCGGATTTGCCGTTCTCATATCTCGTACCCATGTAGAGCAACGGATTCGAGTCGGCGCGATAGAGCTCGCCTTCCATCACCCCTTTGCGAATATGCGTGGCTAAAACTTCGCCGACAAAAAGATCCATGTCGTCGTCGAAGGGAATCTGCCGCACCACCCTATATTCCACGTTGCCGATCGCTTCGCCGATGAGCGGGACGGAGACTTTCGACGGTTTGACCGCGGTGAGTCCCGCGGCTTGCCACTTGTCGACGTCGCGGCCCGAGACGTAGCCGCCGAAAACGACGATATCCATCATCTCGTCGGTGGGCGCGCTCATGACGAACTCGTTGCGCTCGAGCAGATAATCATAAGTTAAAGTTTTTTTCTGTATCGCCACCACCATGCGC
>VBKX01000566.1 GCA_005879435.1 Deltaproteobacteria bacterium | reverse complement strand
ATCGGCAGCTTCCCCGTGCGCCCGAGAACTCTCTGCCCTTGCTCGGAAAGGACAAAATCGATAAACAGCCGCGCTCCGGCGGGATGGGGCGGGGTACGGTTGAGCGCATAGGCGCCCACCGTGCTGAAGTTGGGAGTGTTCGACGCCCAATCGACCGGCGCTCCCTTTTCTTTCATCTCTTCGATCTTCGTAACCTGACTCATGAGCGCGATCGGGTATTCTCCGGCGGCCAAGAGATTGGCCATATGGGCAAATCCTTGCACTGGCCGAAGGTTCTGTTGCGCCAGCTTTCTCATGTAAGCGATGCCCTGCTCTTCCCCTCGAAGACTCGCCATCCCAACGAGGGCGTACGGGTTGTTGCTATTGATGGCCATCTGTCCCTTCAGCTTGCCGTCCAAAAATCCGTCGTAAGTGGTCGGAACATCGCCGCGAGAAATCATCCTGGTGTTGAAACCCGTCACCAAAACGTCGATATCGCCGCCGACCCAAAAGCCGTCCGCGTCGATCGCTTCTTTCATGAGAAACCTGTTTTCCTGCGACTCGTACTTGCCGAGAATGCCATGCTCCTTCAAATAAATCAGATGAAGTAAATTGTTGTAGGCTACATCCGCCAGGAAGTGACCGGCGCGTTGTTCCTGCATGATTTTCGCGAGCTGTTGTGCGGGGCCGAGTCGTATGTGGCGGACATTTAAGAAGGGGTACTTTTCCTTGATCGCCTTGTTCAATTCATTGAAAGCGCCGACCGTGATTGTCGAGTAGAGCACCACTTCACCTTCCTTGCGCGCCTGTTCCAAATTGGAATTTTGGCCGATCGCAATAGCAGGCCACAAGATTAGGATCGCGCTGAGCAGCGACGAGAGTGGTGATTTCATAGGAAACCTTTGCTAGGTGTTTACGTCGCTAGAAATTTCTCACGATCTCTGCAGAAAAAAGTGAAGATCGCGCTTTGGTCTAAACACCAACGGACGGAGGAAGAAAAGCAGTTATTCTAATTCTGGACGCGCCACTTCGACACTTCGCAATTCGAAAAACACTCGCCGATGCGACGGTTACTTTCCATACAGCGACTTGATAAATCCGCTCTTGTCGAGTTCGGTTACGAAACTCGGATCGGTGAACTCTTCCGGCTTGTGACCCCAGACGTCGTTGCGTGTCATCGCCACGTACTCGAAGCTGATTTTCATTCCCGGATGGTTGGGATACGGCGCCGGTATGAACATTTTCGAGAAAATGTCGTAGGACTCGTTCACCAGGTCGTCGTCGGTCAGCCTCAAGGTTTTCTTGATCACTTTGACACCGAAATCGCGGTTGGTCTTGAACAGCGCGATGCCTTCCAGGTGGGCCTTCATATATTGCGTAATCAGTTCCCGATCGTTTTTGATCGCGGCGCGTCGCGTCGTAATCTCCATCCATGGATAATCGAGTTCTTTGGCGGAATCCCAGAGCATGCTGAATCCCATTTTCCGCGCCAAGCCGTAGCCGGGATGAGATACCGCCGCCGCCTCGACCGCGCCGGCCTTGAGCGACATGATCCGTTCGGTATCGCTGCCACCCGTCGTGATAAGAGTTATGTCGCGATCCGGATTGAGTCCTTTCTTCTTCGCGATCGAGCGAACCAAAAAATCCGTCAACGATCCCAAACTGGATACGCCGATCTTTTTGCCTTTTAAATCCTCCGGTTTTTTAATATCGGGCCGCACCATCAAGGCGTGCACCACAGCGGGCATCGTGTGCGCCAAGATCGCCATGTCGGCGCCGGCGAGATCAGCCGCGATGACCGTCGGCGTCGCGATGGGAATAATGTCCAGGTGTGATGACCTCGGCGTCGAGTCCGTATTTCTCAAAGAGTTTACCTTCTTTGGTGACGAAGATGATGATGTTGCCCATGCCCACGGACGGCACGCCGACGCGAATCTTCTTGAGCGGCTTGCTTTGCGGGTGGCCCGCACCGGTGATTGCGAAAAGCAAAATTAGTGGAGTAATCGTCAAGGCGAATTTAAAACGCTGCATGGAATTTTCTCGAATCAAACAATTGGAACATTTGGAACCGTTGGAACCACTGGAACCATCATCACATCATCTGCGCATACCATCAACCATGCTCGCCGTCTTTCCACTTTGATGACCTTGTCCAGCTCACACCTTGCGCGTGCGCATCTGGGCGATGCGGATCGGCGGCGTCCAGGGATTCTCTGCCCACCCTACCCCCGTGCGCCGAACCTGCGCGTCGATCAGGTAAGGTTTGCCGTCCTGTGTTGCCCTGCGCGCGCGCACCAGCGCCTCTTTGAGCTGCCCGGGTGATTCGGCTGCCTCGCCGTCGACGCCGAATCCTTTGGCGATGTGCACCATGTTCATGTCCGGATTGCCCAGATAGTCATGCACGAACTGCCCCGTCTGCACCATGCGTCCACTGGCGACATGCTCGACAGCTCGGCTGTGCGGTCCGGAGTAAGCATGGTTGTTGTACACGATCGTGATCACCGGCAACTCCTGGCGCGCCATATTCCAGAGCGCCGTCGGTCCGAAGATGAACGAGCCGTCGCCGACCAGGCAAATGACCTGTTGATTGGGACGCGCCAACTTGACCCCGGCCGCGGTGCCGACGCCGGCGCCGAGATGCGCGCCATAGTAGAAGAACAGTTCCCGACCGCTGACAGGATTGAACTCAAAGCTGTGCAGCCCAATGGAGCCGGCTTCGTGCACGATGATGGCGTCTTTGTCGGCGAACTGGGCGACTTCATAGGTTAGTCTGTCGGCCAGCAACGGTCGTTCATTCCAGTCCGGATTCTTGACGATCTGCGCCCGCAGCGTTTTGGCTTGTTCGGTAAACTTGCGCACTTGCTCGCTGCGCTCCTGCGCCTTCGCCTTGATCGCCGCGGTCATGATGCCTTGCACCGCCGCGATCAAATCATCCAGTCCGTAGCCAACGTCAGCGACCAACGGAGCCTCGGTCGTGATGACGTTTCCCATGCTCCAGCTATCGTTTCTCAGATCGATGAATTTGACGCTGCGCGGCACAATCGGCGCCGGGCTGCCGTGCTGGAGTTTGTTGCCGACGTTGATGACGACGTCTATGTCCTTCGGAAAACTGAGCGATTCCACCCCTCGCCCTGCGATGCTGCCCACCCAGAGATTGTGACTCTCGGGGAAATTGCAGAAAACTTGCCTGACCTGCGTGACGGGCATGCCGATCAGCTCGGCGAGCTTGACGGCCTTATCGACCGCCTTGGCATTGTACAGCTCGTCGCCGACGATCATCAGCGGGCTCTTCGCCTCGACCAAAAGTTTGGCGGCGCGCTCGACTTCTTTGGGATTGGGCCGGATGCGCATGCGCGGGTCAATCTTGTCATGACTGATGATTTCGGTGCGCACCGTCTCGTCGATAAAATCGGTATGCCAGGAGGCATAGGTCGGTCCGTACGGCGGAGTCCACGCCGCTTTGAAAGCGCGGCGCACGGTCTCCGGGATCATGTCGGCCCGGCGTGCTAACCACGTGTACTTGGTCAACGGCTGAACCACCTGCTCCTGATTGGCGACTTCTTCGAAACCGTCTCGTCCCGATCGCCGCGTCGTATCCGAACGATAAGAGTAGTAGACAACCGGCGTCTGCTCTTTGAAAGCGTTGAACATCTGGCCCATGGCGTTGGCCAAACCGACGAAGCCGGCCTGCATGACAAGTGTCGGTTCGCCGGACGCCTTGACGTAGCCAGCGGCCATCGCCGCGCCCGGCCCTTCGTGGGGCGTTAATATATATTTGAGCTGCGGCCGGTCGACCAAGGCTTCGTAAAAATTCGCATCGGAGCTGGCGGAGTTGCCGAACACGTACTTGACGCCCGACGCGATGAGTTGCTCGGCGAAAGCCGCGCCGCCGGTCCCCTGAAAAAGTTTGACGCCTTCGGGCGCAGTGCGTCGCGTCTCCTGAGCTTGGACATGGGGCGTGAGAGATTTCACGATCGACTCGGCCGCCGCCAGGGAAACCCCTGCTTTTGTCAGTCCCGCGAGAAATCCTCGCCGCGAGATCGTTTTGGACAGATAGCTTGCAACCAGTTCT
>VBKX01000093.1:5680-6588 GCA_005879435.1 Deltaproteobacteria bacterium | reverse complement strand
TTTGCCGTCTTGATTGAGAATCGATTCGGGATGAAATTGCACGCCTTCAACCGGAAACTTCTTATGCCGTACGGCCATGATAATATCGCCGCTGGTCCGCGCACTAACCGTAAGCTCCGCGGGAAGGTTATTGGGGTCGATCACCAGGGAATGGTAGCGCATGGCGGCAAACGGATTTTTTACACCGCGAAAGATGGTCAGCGAATCGTGAGTTACGTCGGAGAGCTTGCCGTGCATGACCGATGGCGCGCGGACGATCGCGCCGCCGTAGGCCGCGCCGATGGCTTGGTGGCCGAGACAAACCCCGAGGATCGGAATCCGCGCGCCAAAGCGCGCGATGGTATCGCAGGAAATACCCGCCTCCTTCGGTGTGCACGGGCCGGGGGAAATGACAATCTTTTCCGGCCGCAGCGCCTCGATCTCGTCCAAGGTGATCTTGTTATTGAGACATACCTTCACCGTGGCGCCGAGCTCGCTCAGATAATGATACAAGTTGTAGGTGAAGGAATCGTAATTGTCGATCAGCAGTATCATCGTTTTTTCCACCGCTCGGCGAGCTCGACGGCTTTGAACATGGCGCGCGCTTTGTTGAGCGTTTCCTGGTATTCCATTTGCGGATCGGAGTCGGCAACGATGCCTGCGCCGGCCGTGATGTAGACTTTTTTCCCCTTCATCACGATGGTGCGGATGACAATGCACGTATCCAGATTTCCGTTGTAGCCGAAGTAGCCGATGGCGCCGGCATAGAGGCCGCGCTTTTGCGGCTCTAGTTCGCTAATGATCTGCATGGCGCGAATTTTCGGCGCGCCGGAAACTGTACCGGCCGGAAACGCGGACACAAAGAGATCGAAAGGCGTTTTGTTCGCGGCCAATTTGCCGCGCACGTTGGAGACGATGTGAATGACGTG
>VBKX01000093.1:3550-5596 GCA_005879435.1 Deltaproteobacteria bacterium | reverse complement strand
TTCTTCAGGCGTGGAGCCACGGCGGCGCGTGCCGGCGATGGGGCGCAACTCAATGGTGTCGCCGGTTAGACGAACCATCGTCTCCGGTGATGAGCCGATGACGCGGAGATCTTCCAACTCCAGATAGAACATATAGGGAGACGGGTTGACAAAGCGTAAGGCGCGATAAATTTCAAATGGATCCGTGTTCGTCTCAGTTTCGAGCCGTTGGCTGAGGACGACTTGAATGACGTCGCCGGCCTTGATGTACTCCTTGGCTTTGTCGACGGCTTTTTCAAAACCGCTCTCGGTCAAATTCGAGCGAAATCTTTGGTTGGTTTTGCTTTGAGTTAAATCCCTGGGCTCGATCCCGCGTGGTTTCTTCTGCAAACTGGAAATAAGCTTGCGGATTCGATTGACTGACGCGTCGTAGGCCCTGCGAAGGTTAGTCTCTTCTGTCAACTGAACGTTATCGATCACTTTGATCGTGTGCTTCAAATTATCAAACGCGACCAGAGTCTGGACAAAAACGAAAAAAATCTCGGGCATGCCGAGAGGGTCATTCTTGCCGCCGGCAATCTCGTGCAATTGCTCGACGGCATTGTAAGAAACATAGCCGAGGGCGCCGCCGAAAAAGGGCGGAACGCCCGGCACAGAGACGGGCCGGCATCCCTGCAGTAATCCCTCCAAGATTTTTAGCGGAGCATCGGAGTTCAGTTTGTGTGATTTGCCGCCGTCGAGTATTTCAACTTCGCTGCCTTGCGCCTTAAAGATCCGGTACGGACGCGTCCCCAAGAAGGAATAACGAGCCCAGCGCTCGCTGCCTTCGACGCTTTCAAGCAAGAATGAGTATCTGTCGCGCTCAAGACGCTTAAAAAAGGACAACGGTGTTTCAAGGTCCATCAGCAGCTCTTGGTACACTGGGATCAAGTTGCCTTGCTTGGCGAGCGTGCAAAATTCTTTATAGGTTGGCTGAATCATCTGCCTAAAAAAACAAAAAGGGCCATAGGTTTACCACCTATGGCCCTTGTAGCATGTAATGTCTAAGGAACTAGCCATGGCGGCGACGCTGACTTGAGTGCCAGCGCCACCAAAACGAAGTCGTCTGCGCGATTTTTTGCTGAGTCATTATGGGCTCATATTGCAGCATTGAATGTCAGGGGTCAAGTGCGCACTGCGCGTCGCTTCGGATGTTTTGTTGAAATATGAGCATCTTGGGACGTCTGACTTACGAGAAAAGCGGCTGCGATTTTGCGACGGGTTGCCGCTGATTAGTTCTTTCTTCAGTTTGTTAAAATTGAATACGTTTTTCCCAATATTCCCTCGATCCTATTTGGCGCTGAATCCTTCGTCCTGGTACTTAATCACAGAGGGACGATTTGAGTACTAGATTGCGTTTGACATCAAATGACCCCCTAGGTTAGGTTAAAACGCTTTTTTGGAACGGTCATCCAGGCGTTCAAAAGGCGCTATCAATCTTTAGCGAAATGCAACCGGGAGGAATCATGGTGCGGCGCGAGAAGTCCAATTACGTCATTCAGTCTGTCTCCCATGCGCTCGACGTCTTGGAACAATTCAATGGCAACGTCGATGAAATCGGAGTGACCGAACTTAGCAAGCGGCTGAAGCTGCATAAGAACAATGTTTTCCGTCTGCTCGCTACGCTCGAAGCGCGAGGTTATATTGAACAAAATAAGGTGACGGAGAATTACCGATTGGGCCTGAAGTGTCTCCAACTCGGTCAAACGTTCATCCATCAGATGGGTTTACTCCTGCAATCAAGAGCAATACTGGAAGATTTATCGAAAACCACCAAAGAAAGTGCATATGTTGCGATTCGGAAGGGTAGTGCGATTATTCCTCTCGATTTCGTCGAGCCGGCGCGGACCGTGCGCGTGGTCTCGTTTTTGGGCACCGTCCTGCCACCGCATTGCACTGCGGCTGGCAAAGTGCATCTTGTCTTTGAGCTCGACGGAGCCGCAGGCCAGAATCTGCCGGATCGCCTAGAGCGCTACACGGAAAGAACCATTGTCGATCGAAACGTCTTACGGGAACAGATGACTATGA
>VBKX01000093.1:0-3493 GCA_005879435.1 Deltaproteobacteria bacterium | reverse complement strand
CTGGTTGTCGTGGGTCCGGGATACCGTCTCGGCGACGAAACCATCAATACGAAGATCGCTCCTTTGTTACTGAGGGCCGGGACCGATCTGTCCAAGCGGCTCGGCTTTCCCAGTTAGACAGACGGGTGGGATCGCCGACGATTCCTCTCGTAATAAATCCTACGCGCATACGGCTTATGTCACTATAGTTAAATGTAGGTCTTGTCTCTCCGACCAATCCGCGTAATAAAAATATTCGGTTACGGGCACCGCACAAGCTGCAACCCGGCTTTACTGCTGTCTTACTGCCAACTATTTTGACAGACTGCTCCAGGTAACGATAAGAGTAAGGAGTGAAACGGAGGTCCGTGAGACCGCAATGTTAACTACCGTTGAAAGAATTCTATTCGTTCTACTCGCGCTCGGATGTTTGTATTATGGCGGCCAGAAGTTTTATGCCGTGTATCGCGCCATCGGCCGCGGCAAGGCCGATGCGCGGTTCGATCATCTCGCTGAGCGCATCCGGCGCGCCCTTTGGGTCGTCCTGACACAGCAATCGGTTTTTAAGAAGCGGCCAATCGTCTCGTTGCTGCACGCGTTTGTTTTCTACGGCTTTGTTTTTTATTTCCTCATCAATTTCGTCGACCTGCTCGCAGGGTTATTCGGTATCCACGCGCGCTGCGGAATGTGGAACCTGTACAATCTTGCCGCAGATCTTTTTACCACCAGCGTTTTGATCGGGATTATCGGTTTGGTGCTGCGACGCTTGTTCGTGCGGCCCAAGGATTTTGAATTCCCTGCCAATGTTCCGGTGCAGCCGGAAGTTCGCGCAGGAATTTTTCGCGATTCTACACTGGTTGCGGGCTTCATCATTTTTCACGTCGGTTGCCGGCTATTGTTCAAAGCAACGCAGTTGGCACTCGAAGGAAGGGATGCCTACCAGCCGGTGAGTTCGGCGTTTGGCGCCGCCTTCGCCGGACTCGCGCCCGGCGGGCAGGAATTGTTGAATCATTTTTTTTGGTGGGGTGCGTTGGGATCGATTCTATTATTCATCCCTTATTTTCCGCGCTCCAAGCACATTCACATCTTTCTCGCGCCGGTCAAGCTGGCCTTGAAAAAGGACAAAGCCGGCGTCCTGCAGCCAATGGATTTCGAAAAGGAAGAAGTCTTCGGCGCGGTGAAGCTCGAAGATTTCACCTGGCCAAGGCTTTTGGACTCTTACAGCTGTATCATGTGCAACCGCTGTCAGGATGTTTGCCCGGCGACAAATACCGGCAAAGCCCTCAGTCCGGCGGCAATTTTGATCAACGAGCGTTACGAGCTCAACAAAATTCTTTCCGACTTTTCGGCCGGCCGGGAGAGCCCGCGGCCTCTGCTCGACTTCGCGTTGAGTGAGGAAGCGGCGTGGGCGTGCACGACCTGCAATGCATGCATCGAAGTCTGCCCGGTCGGCAATGAGCAAATGCTTCACATCATCGACGTGCGGCGCGAGCGCGTGCTCACCGCGGCGGAGTTTCCCAAAGGACTGCAGAACACGTTCAACCACATGGAGCGAGCCGGCAATCCCTTTGGCATGCCCGCCGATGAGCGGCTTGCTTGGGCCAAGGATCTGCCATTTCCGGTGCCGACGTTGGAGCAGAAAACGGATCCGGAGATTCTTTACTGGGTGGGTTGTGCGGTGGCTTTCGATCCGCGCGCACAAAAAATCGCGCGTAGCATGGCCGCGATCTTGAATGCCGTTGGGGTGGATTGGGCCGTGCTCGGTAAGGAGGAAAAGTGTACCGGCGATACCGCGCGCCGTACCGGCAACGAATATCTATTCGCGCAAATGGCGGAAGAAAATATCGCCGCGCTCAATGAGATCAAGCCGAAAACGATTGTGACGACTTGTCCGCACTGCTTTCATACCATAGCCAACGAGTACCCTCAGTTCGGCGGCAAGTTCGTGGTCAAGCATCACGCGGAGTTCATCGACGAATTGATTCGCGCCGGGCGGCTCAAGCTTGAAACCGGTGGCGATGGTTCAGTGACCTATCATGATCCGTGCTATCTCGGGCGGCATAACGGGATCTTCGATCAGCCTAGGGCGCTGATCCAGTCGACGGGAGCAAAGTTGACGGAACCCGTCCGGAATCGAAGCAATAGCTTTTGCTGCGGCGCGGGTGGCGGCCAGTTTTGGAAGGAAGAGGAAAAAGGAACCGAACGGGTCAGTACGAACCGCTACCGTGAGCTTAAGCAGACGGGAGCGAAGACCGTAGCTACCGGCTGTCCTTTCTGCATGCGCATGATCACCGAAGAAACCGCCAAAGAAGAGCCGGAAAGCGCCATGCAAGTTTTCGATGTCGCCGAGCTGGTTGCGGCAAGGCTGCGAAAATAATATGCGCCGAAGCTACGCCTATTTTTTTGCGTTGGGCGTCGCGTTACTGCATGGCGCCAGCGCTTGCCGGGCGGAGCCGAGAGTGACGATTTCGACCCGGCAAAGGGGCGATGTGACTTTTCAGGTTGAGGTCGCCGATTCGCCGGCGAAACGAGAGCTGGGTTTGCAATACCGTCGAGATCTTGCTTCAGACCGCGGCATGATCTTTTTGTTTTCGGAGGAGTCGCGCCAGACCTTTTGGATGAAAAACACGCCGATTCCGTTGGACATGATTTTTATCGGCCGAGATATGAAAGTCGTCGGTGTCGTGGCACAGACGGTGCCGTTCTCCCTCGACGCGCGCTCCGTTGAGGCGCCGAGCCAGTATGTGCTGGAAATCAACGGCGGCTTGGCAGAACGCCACGGCATCCAAACCGGCGACAGAGTTCGTTTTGATTCGATCTCGACTCAAGGTGGGCGGGAATAAAAAAGGGAACCAGCGCACGCGGCTCTGGATCCCTTTGAACGACTCAAGATGCGCTTTTAGATCTCGCTGAAGAAGTAGGGCCTAACCGGCGCGAGCTTCTCTTCGTAAGAATCAGGATACATAAACCATAGTGTCGCGGCGATGCTGCTGAGAAGCGAATTGCCGTCCTGGGGCGTGAAGCAGGTGCCGACGATCTCCTTGTCGCCGCGCATGGCCAAGCTCTGGGTGACGATCACTGTTTGATTGAGAATCCTGCCGAACATGCCGTGATCCCGCCCGAACGAGAACACGGACGCGGACGACTTCTTGTTGGTCAGAGCGACTCTCAAGTTGCCCTGCAGCCGGCGCATCAATTCATCTTTGTTGATTCCCCTGCGTAGTTTCAGATTGAAATGAATCGTGTGCATGTATTGCGTATTCAGCTTCAAGGCGGAGGAGTAAATATCCAGATCCAAGCCCAGAGTTTTGAATAGATAATGGGCGTCCCGCCCCTGATGAGTGCCAAACTGAGGGTCGTCGTGCTTACCGGCTTCGGGAGCCGGGATGAAATCACCTTCCTGGCTGAGATCGTTGGCCCGGCGCATGCAGACGAAGCGGCTTTCCGCGAGGTTGTCTTCCTTTTCCGGACCCAAGGCGATGGTGTCTATAAGTACGGCCAAGTTGTGCGTATT
>VBKX01000565.1 GCA_005879435.1 Deltaproteobacteria bacterium | reverse complement strand
CCAGGGTCCGCGTGATTGCTCTCTTAACAATTTGCCGATAGCGAAGCAAACATTTGCCGGCGATTCTCGAGAAAGAGAAGACAGTCAAGGTCTGCGGTTGACGGCTGGAATCATCAGATGATATTCGAATGAAGACATTTTATGAGCGATAGCTGAACCTACCCACGAGGAGGGTTTATGATTACCACCAAAGGCGTTTACCATATCGGTATTCCGGTCAATGATGTGGAGCGCGCCGTAAAATTTTACACCGAGATCCTGGGCATGACGATTGCCAAGCTCAACCGCGACGACATGGGCGATCACCTGAATCGCGCCGATCTTCGCTCGGGCGATTCCATGGTGGTGCTCTTTCAGCGGCCAAAGCCGATCGCAAAAGACGCCGTAAAAGAGGACGGCGCCACCCATCAAGCTTTTGTGGTCTCGCCGGAAGATTTCGACGTCGCGGCGAAAAAAATGAAAGATTGGGGCGTAAAAGTTTATGACATCCCGACCGTCGAGCGCCCTACCGGAAGAGGTTTTTACTTCTTCGACCCCGATGGCAATCTGCTGCAATTGTACGCGCCGCCGAAAACGCAACCGGTGTCGTGAAAAATTTCAAGGTCGTCGGCAAGCCGCTGCCGCGGCTCGATGGTCCCGACAGCGTCACCGGCCGCGCCATCTACACCGTGGATGTCGCCTTGCCGGAGATGCTCCACATTAAGTTATTTCGCAGCGACCTACCCCACGCGAAGATTCGTCGCCTCGATGTGAGCCGCGCGCGAGCGCTGAATGGCGTCGCCGCGGTTCTTACCGCCGACGACGTGCCGGCAAAGCGCTTCGGTTTCGGCGTCCAGGACGAACAGCTTCTCGCCGCCGACAAGGTGCGCTACGTCGGTGACGTGATCGCCGCGGTTGCGGCCGTCGACGAAACGACCGCGGAGCAGGCGCTCGATCTCATCGAATGCGATTACGCAGAGCTGCCCGCCGCGCTCACCTTGGCTGAGGCGCTGAGCGAGAACGCACCTTTGGTGCACGAACAGTTAAGCTCCTATCGGCTCAATACCGTGCTGGCGCGCGACTGGCATCCGGTATTCGGCACCAACATTGCCCATCAAACATCCTTCGCGAAAGGCGATATCGATAAAGGCTTGGCTGATGCTGACGAGATCTTCGACGACACCTTTCGCTCGCAGCAAGTGCAGCACTGCTCGCTTGAGCCACACGCGGTGGTTGCTGAGTGGAACGGCGATCGTCTGACCGTCTGGACCAGCACGCAGAAAGTTTTTCTGGTGCGCTCCGGCTTGGCAGACCTGTTCGATCTACCGGAAGATAAGATTCGCGTCATCGGCAGCAAAGTCGGCGCCG
>VBKX01000564.1:4391-5189 GCA_005879435.1 Deltaproteobacteria bacterium | reverse complement strand
GGTCAGGCGACGTTTCACGGCAACATGGAGAGTGACAAGATCATCGAATTCTACAAGAAGGAAATGCCTACGCGGGGCTGGCAGCCGAATGCGAGCATGCGCAGCGGCGGCGCCATGCTGGCGTACAGCAAAGACGGCAAGACCGTGCTCGTGGCCGTCGGTAAACAAAACAATGACACTCTTTTGACCGTGACCGTGGGTGGAGCCGGCCGCTAAGATTTGGTCAATTTTAGTCTCTAAGATAACTAACCTGTCAGTCGCGAAAGGAGTAACGTGATGAAGGGCAACGAACAAGTCATCGGCGTACTCAACCAAGTCCTGCGCAAAGAGCTTACCGGAATCAATCAGTACTTCATCCACGCCAAGATGTGCGAGAACTGGGGCTACGGCAAGCTCAAAAAAGTCCTATGGGACGAGTCCATCGGCGAAATGAAGCACGCCGATAAAGTTATCGAACGCATTTTGTTCCTCGAGGGCACGCCGAATATCACCGCCTACGACAAGATCTCGGTCGGCTCGGGCGTCAAGCAACAGTTGGAAAATGATCTTGGCCTCGAGACCGCCGCTTTGACGGTGCTTCGTCCGGGGATCAAGACCTGCCTTGAAGCTTCCGATGATGCCACCCGCGAACTGCTCGAACATATTCTCGTCGAGGAAGAGAAACACGTGGACTGGATCGAAACGCAGCTGCTCCAGATTGAAGAAGTCGGCTACCAGAACTACCTGGCCCAGCAAATCGACCAATAGTTAGTGGTCGCCTCACGGTGCGGCAGTACGACGGGAGCGCGATATTGAGTC
>VBKX01000564.1:0-4384 GCA_005879435.1 Deltaproteobacteria bacterium | reverse complement strand
TCATCCTCGATCTTCGACCAACCAGCAACCAACCTTCTAGTCTTTGCCCAACGATACCGCGAAGATGCCCGCAACCACGAGCGCGGCACCGGCAAGTTTGCGCGGCGTGATGCTTTCGATGTGGCGCGCCATGAACGGCGTCAATATCGAAACGAATACTGTGTAGCTGTTCACCAGCGGCGCGACGATCGAAACCCGCTCCATGCTGTAGGCGAGATACATAAATAAAAATGACCCACCGGTAAATATTCCTGACCCGACAAACCAGGCGGCAACCCGCGGCGGCGGGAAAATAAACTGCTCTCGGTGGATGAAACGGGTGATGCAATAAATTTCGATGGTCGACGTCAGCGCCGCGATCGCCGCGGCAAGAATCGGCTGTCCTCCGCCGCCGCCTAATCCCCAGCGCACGGCGATATCTTTCATCGAAAATAACAACGCGCAGAGGAACGGATAAACCAACTCGATTCTGTTGTACGAAATTTTCTCGCCACCCCGGGAAACCGTGATTAAGCCGCCGACTGTAAGAAGCACGCCCAGCCAAACGAGGGGGGCCGGCCGTTCGCTGAGGATGAGGACCGCGAGCACCGTCGAAAACATCGGCGTGGTATTGACGATCGTCGACGTGATCGAGCTGCCCAACGCGCGGATGCCGCGGAAGCTCAACACCCGCGTCACTCCGGGCACGAATAGGCCGACGGCGACAAAGATGAGATTATCAGCGACAAACCAGCGGGTATCGGAATGCAAGATGAAATGAGCCGAGAATAGGACTACCGTATTCATCCCGATGGTGATCCACGCGCCCCACGGCGCCGCCGCGACGGAGTAACCGCGCTGTGCCAACAGACTGGCAATGGCGAAGCAAAGCGAAGTTAGCATTCCGAAGAGAATCGGCAGCATGGTGCGTAACGGGTTTCCTTCATCCCGGTTTTCGTTTAGATTGCCTTATAACCGAAAAGTCGCCGAACTGCATTGATGTCCGCGAAGAATTTCCCCGTCATCCGCCGCAAGCTCCTGGGCTGGTATAAAAAGAATAAACGCGATTTACCGTGGCGGCGCACACGCGATCCCTACGCCATCTGGATCGCGGAAACCATGCTGCAGCAGACGCAGGTCAAAACCGTGCTGCCTTACTACGAGCGATTCCTAAATACTTTTCCAAGCGTGGAATCGTTGGCGCGCGCGCGGCTCGAACGGGTATTGCGCCTTTGGTCGGGCCTCGGTTACTACCGGCGCGCCGAGAACCTAAAAACCGCGGCGCGCCAAGTCGTGCGCGACCACGGCGGCAAACTGCCGAGAGAATACTCTCAGCTGCGCACCTTAGCCGGTATCGGCGATTACACCGCCGGCGCGATTCTTAGTATCGCGTTCGGCAAAAATTATCCCGCCATCGACGGCAATGTCCGGCGAGTGCTTGGCCGCCTCTACGCGATCGCCGACGACCCGGCGCTGCGCGACGTCGCGATCGAACTTGTGCGCCGGACGCAACCGCGGGAATTCAATCAGGCGCTGATGGAATTGGGCGCCACGGTCTGTACGCCGCGCGCGCCAAATTGCGCCGCCTGCCCACTCAAAAGTGAATGTTTGTCTCGTTCGGCTGCTCGACCGACCAATCACTCTGACGGCGTCCGCGCGAAATATTTCACCGAAGTCACCTGGCCGTTGGCGATCGTGCGCTGCGGCGGCAAGATCCTTTTGCATAGGCGCGCCGCCGCTGCGCTGTTGGCGCGCCTATGGGAGCTGCCCGGTGTTGAGATGACGCGACGGGACGGAGAGGCAAGTGCGCTGCGCCGCCAGTTACGCGATCTGCGCGTCAATTTCGCCAAGCCGCGGCGGATCGGCGACATTCGCCACAGCATCACGCATCGACGCATTCGCGCGCCGGTCTATCTTTTCGATTGCACCGCGTTAATTGCTGCGCCGGGACCGCGTTGGCGTTGGGTTCCGCGGCGCAGAGTGGCGCATTACCCGGTTTCGTCGATGACCAAAAAAGCTCTGGCCGTTCTCGCCGCCCATGAAACGCGTTCTGCTTAGCAGCCTGCTGGTTACCGCAATCGTCGGCGCCGTCTTTTATTTCTATTACACCCTTCCCACGGTGTCGGTGCTGAAGCAAAGAAACCCAAAAGCTACGGCGCTGATGGAACTTCGCGATGAAGAATATCGGAGTAAAGGCATCCGCGCGCCGCGCCAGCAAATCTGGGTGCCCTACGGCGCGATTTCGGAGAATCTGAAAAAGGCCATCTTGATCAACGAAGACGCCGGTTTCTTCAGTCACAAGGGTGTCGACGTCGACGAGCTCAAAGCGGCTCTGCAAAAAGACTGGGAAACCCTGAGTTTTAGCCGCGGCGGCAGCACAATTACCATGCAGCTTGCGAAAAATCTTTATCTGAACCCATCCAAGAATCCGTTGCGCAAGATCAAAGAAATCGTCATCGCTTGGCAGCTTGAACAGGCGCTATCGAAACGTCGGATATTCGAGATCTATTTGAACATCGTCGAGTGGGGGCGAAACGTGTACGGAGCCGAAGCCGCAGCGAGATTCTATTTCGGAAAATCGGCCGCTACTCTGGACCCGCTCGAGGCGGCGACCCTCGCCGCCCTCGTGCCCAGCCCACGGAGCTCGAAGGAGCGGAATATCTTGAGCCGAAGAAATTTGATTCTCGGGCGCTTGGCCAGCGTCGGTTATATCAGCAACGATGAATACCAGCGCGCTAAACAGACGCCGCTATTTCAGAAGGTTGAAGAGAAAGCCCCCGAGCTGCCGCCAGAAGAGTGAGCGCACGTTAAGCTCGCCGCTGGGACGAAGATTTTTATACATCGTTTCGACCTCTTATACGTCTAACTATTCAGGAGGATTTGAGCGATAACGCTCGATCGCGACACGAAAGGAGCTAATAACTCTATGGAAAAAACCAACACCCGGAAGCTGGATGCCACCTTGGGCGAACTTGTTGCAGCCGCCGGCGAGGTGGCATTTGAATACTCGGACAACGATCGGGAAGGGTACCGTTTGGCCCGCCTCGCGTTAGTGGAAATTATCAAGAAATCCACCCATCCATTCGATTTGGATAAGGATTTTGAAAGAGTCGCCTCTCCTTCCACACTGCTGCACTAAATCCGCCGATATCGGGGGAGATTCCCCTTCCGCTCCCCCGCCTCTCTAATTTATTCAGTTTTCACGCCTCGACACGGGAACTTTCGCTCATCGCTTTGCGTTTTCAGCATCGAGATTGCGCAACTCCGGCACGCAGTCAGGCATCTAACGGTGGAGAGCAATAGAAGGAATATGTTCCGGCCGATAACATTTTGGTTTTTAATCGGATTAGGCGTCGTCACGTGGATGTTTTGGCCGGGGTTCGGCGCGGCTATCACGTCTGGAACAGCGGCGCCCGATGTGGCGGCGGAAAGCTGGCTCAACAGCAAACCGTTGACCATCGCCGACTTAAAAGGGCGGGTTGTGTTGGTGGAATTTTGGACCTACGGCTGAATCAACTGCCGAAATATTATCCCGCAGTTGCGGGGTTGGCATGACAGATACGAGCAAGCTGGACTGACGATTGTCGGAGTCCACTCACCTGAGTTTCCCTGGGAACGAGCTCTGAAAGGGCTAAAGGAAGCAACAGTCAAACTGGGGATCAAGTTTCCCGTGGTGCAAGACAACGGCTTTGATATCTGGAAGCGTTACGGTGTGCGGGCGTGGCCGACCATTGTCCTGATCGATAAAAACGGCATAATCCGCTATAGCCATGTCGGCGAAGGCGCCTACCAGAGAACCGAATCAGTGATCAAGCAGCTGTTGGCAGAGGAAAGTTGACAGTCCCTGTTTTGTCAGCAACCATACCGATTGAACCGAGGAGGGCGGCAAATCATGTTGATAAGAAAGCCGGCGGACATTAAGTCATCAGAAATCACACCGAAAGAGCTCTACTTGAACCGGCGACAATTCATCACTTCAGCAGCCGCTGCGGCAGTGACCGCGGGCGCAGCGCTGGCCGGCCTCGAGGTTTTACGGCCCGCTACGCAAGCGCATGCCGGCGAAAAATTGGTCAACGTCAAAAAAAGCTCCTATAGCATCGACGAAAAGCAAAATTCCTTCAAGGACATTACTTCGTATAACAATTTCTACGAGCTCGGTGTCGACAAAGGCGACCCGGCCGAGAACGCGAAATATTTAACCACGCGGCCGTGGACTGTCGCTGTCGAAGGCGAAGTCAAAAAACCCAAGACTCTTGATATTGACGCGTTGATGAAACTGAGCCCTCTCGAAGAGCGGGTTTACCGCATGCGCTGCGTCGAAGCCTGGTCGATGGTCATTCCCTGGGTGGGCTTTCCACTCAGCGCGTTGATCAAGCAGGTCGAACCGACCAACAACGCTAAATTT
>VBKX01000563.1 GCA_005879435.1 Deltaproteobacteria bacterium | reverse complement strand
CTGCGTAATGCCGACACCGCGGCGAAAGGCATCCTGCCATTTTGCCAGGATACCGGCACGGCGACGATCTTTGGCAAAAAGGGCCAGCAGGTGTGGACCGGCGTGAAAGACGAAGAACACCTTGCCAAGGGAGTTTACAAAACTTACACAGAAGAAAACTTGCGCTATTCGCAAACCGCGCCGCTCAACATGTTCGACGAAGTCGATACCGGCACCAATCTGCCGGCGCAGATCGATCTGATGGCGACGG
Organism: Deltaproteobacteria bacterium; assembly: GCA_005879435.1. Lineage (GTDB taxonomy): Bacteria > Desulfobacterota > Binatia > UBA9968 > UBA9968 > DP-20. The sequence continues at coordinate 5,370 of VBKX01000563.1, read as the reverse complement.
AGGGTATGGAATATCAATTCCTCTTTGTCACCAAGGGCGGAGGTTCGGCGAACAAGACGACGCTGTATCAAGAAACCAAAGCGCTGCTCAATCCGGCGAGCTTGGAGAAATTCCTCACGGAAAAGATGAATACGCTCGGAACCGCCGGCTGCCCGCCGTATCATTTGGCGTTTGTCATCGGCGGAACTTCGGCCGAAGCTTGTTTGAAGACGGTGAAGCTTGCAACGACGGGCTATCTCGATCACCTTCCGACAACGGGCAACGCGCACGGGCGGGCGTTCCGCGACGTGGAGACAGAAAATAAGATGCTGGAGCAAGCTTACAAGTCCGGCTACGGCGCGCAGTTCGGCGGCAAATATTTTGCGCTGGACGTGCGGATCATTCGCCTGCCGCGCCACGGCGCTTCGTGCCCGGTGGGCATGGGCGTATCATGCTCTGCCGATCGCAACGCCAAAGCCAAGATCAACAAAGATGGAATTTGGCTCGAAGAGCTCGAGCGAGATCCGGGGCGGCTGATTCCCGAGGAATATCGCGGCAAGGTCGCCAGTAACGTCGTCAAAGTCGATCTCAATCGGCCGATGGCGGAGATCTTGGCGCAACTGACCAAATATCCAGTGACGACTCAGCTTTCATTGACCGGTACGATGATCGTCGCGCGCGATATCGCGCACGCGAAGTTGAAAGAAAGATTGGATCGGGGCGAGGGCATACCGCAGTACATGAAAGATCATCCGGTTTATTACGCTGGGCCGGCGAAAACTCCCGAAGGTATGCCGTCGGGCTCTTTCGGGCCGACGACGGCGGGACGGATGGACTCCTACGTTGATTTGTTCCAGTCGCACGGCGGCGCGATGATCACGCTCGCAAAAGGCAATCGGAGCCAGCAAGTCACTGACGCTTGCAAAAAGTACGGCGGCTTCTATCTCGGCTCGATCGGCGGGCCGGCGGCGATCTTGGCGAAGGAGAACATTAAAAAAGTGGAAGTGCTCGAATATCCCGAGCTGGGCATGGAAGCGATCTGGAAGATCGAGGTGGAAGATTTTCCGGCGTTTATTCTAGTCGATGATAAGGGCAACGATTTTTTCAAGCAGATTCTGCATTAGCGGGATTGCCCCGGCGTCCTGGACCGGCGCCGAGGCAATCCACGATCCCCGCCGCTACATGAAGTTTGCCAATTCGAAACGGTCTGAGCTTACCGACTTTCCTTCGATGCGTACGTAGTCGCCATTTCGTAGCCGATTAAACTGATCGATCACCGGGCCCGGCGCGTTGAAGGCGACCGAAACAATGATCAAGCGATTGCGCTGGTCGCGGAGCTCGAATGTTCCGCGCCGTTGGTCGACATATTCGATGCGACCCTCGGTGCGGTCCAATCGTCCGCCACCGCGTTGGTTGCCGCGATCTTGCACGCTCTCTCTGACGGTTATCGTATTGGTGTAGTCCCGGCCATCGCGGTCTTGTTGGACTCGCGCCGCGATGTAGTCGCCGGGTTCCAGGCTGGCGACAGAGTAGTTGCGCTGCTGATAAACAACCTGAGTCCTGTCGTCGTAACGCAAGACCGATGTGCGGCCCGAGTCCGTGCGGATTTCGATTTCGCGCGCTCGGGTATCGACGTATTCCACCTCGCCGACAACATCGCCACCCGCGCCGCCGTAATTGCCCAAACCGTCCACATGGCCCAATTCATGACAGCTGGTTAACGCCAATGCCGTTAGGGACAGAAAAACAAATAGCCGCGATGCAAGATTCATACGAGGTCTCCTTCCCACCGGTTGACCCGGGACGTTATCTATTGCGCTGACATTTTTGACGATCGCAGAACCGTCCAATTCACCAAATCTTCTCATCGTATTGCAAACTGCTTGTATTTTCGCGCTCTTTCGCCCGGTTGTCGAGTAGAACTATAGGCCTGATGATGACTCTGGCCAATCGGATAGTTTATTTGACGCTCGACGACGAATAGAGTTACGTTACATGGAAGAAGCGATCCGGCTCGGAGGAAAAAAAGGGGGGATAAACTATGCCGACCATCGATGCCGATGCCCATGTTATCGAGAGTGACGAGACGTGGCGCTATATTCCCAACGAGAAACTCAGACCGTTTCTTATCTCACCCGGAGCGGGACGGCCGCAAAACTGGTTGATCGACGGCCGGGTCTTTAACCGCGGCGTGAACTTCGATCGCAACTTATCGGTTGATATCTGCGAGATGCGCGACATCAAAAGTCGGCTAAAGCAGATGGACCAGCTCGACATCGACGTCCAGGTGCTGTATCCGGCGCTGTTTTTGCGGCCGCTGACGGCAAGAGCCGAAGTCGAGAACGCGATCTGCCGTAGTTACAACCAGTGGTTGATCGATATCTGTGCCTGCGGCGAAGGGCGGCTTAAGTGGATTGCCGTGGTGCCGGTGATCGATACGGCGAGCATGGTCGCCGAGGTCGAGTTCGCGAAAGCCAACGGCGCGTGCGGCATCTTCATGCGCGGCTTGATCGACGACAAGCGGCTCAGCCATGCCTATTTTTTTCCGCTTTACGAAGCGGCGGAAAAGGCCGGTCTGCCGATTTGCGTTCATGCGTCCACCGGCAGCTTCAACTGGGTGCAACTCTTTGACGGCGAAAGTGGTTTCATGCGTTTCAAAGCGCCGGTGTTGTCGGCGTTTCACGCGATTGTGCACGACGGTGTGCCCAAAAAATTTCCCACGCTCAGGTTCGGTTTCATCGAGGTGCGCGCCCAGTGGGTGCCGTATCTTGCCGTCGAAATCGCGCGCCGCTTGGACCGGGCGGACAATGCCACGGCGCGTAATCTGATCCGCGATAACCATGTCTATGTCGCTTGCCAGACGGACGACGACCTTCCCTACGTATTGAAGTATGCCGGTGAAGATAACATCGTGATCGGCTCCGACTACGGCCACAACGACACCTCGTCCGAAATCGAAGCGCTGCGCACGATTAAAACCAAAGGCGAGGTCGAGCCAAGAATTATCGACAAGATTCTCTACGACAATGCCAAGGCGCTGTATGGGTTATAGCGGTTTCGGGTTCCGGGTTTCACTTTTTGGATTGACCGTGGACCGCAGACGGGAAACGGGTATCGGTGTCTTGCGAAGATGCCCTCAAGCTAGCATCGTCATATTGTTTCTCTCGCATTTATTCTTCCAACTCCCTTTCGCTGGAGCACAAGAGCGTATCCGCATCGCGCCGTCGTCGCCGGGCTTGGCGGCATGGCCGATGCATCTGGCCGCCAAGGAGGGAATTTTTGCGCGCGAAGGATTGAGTCCAGAGATCATCGTCATGCGCACCAACACCGGCATCGCCGCGCTAGTGACCGGCAGCGTCGATTTTACCACCGCCGGCGGCTCGGCGATGCGCGCGGCCGTGAACGGTGCGCCGCTCAAGATGGTTTTAAACATAAATAAGAAAGCCGATCTATGGATTGTCGCGCAGAAGAATATTCAGCGCGTCGAAGATTTGCGCGGCAAGATGATCGGCGTGGGCGGTAACTGGGGCACGCAATTCTATCAAGTCCTCGAAGCCTTGAAGCCTTCCGGGGTCGACAAAGACGTTCAGCTCGTTTCCACCGGCGATGTGGCGAACGGCTATTTGTCCTTACAACAGGGCAGCATGCCGGCCGTGGCTTTGACGCCACCCTATAGCATCCTTGCCAAGCGACAGGGTTATCGCGATCTGATTCGGACGGGTGAGATCATCAGCGTGTCACCGACGACGGGATTGGTTACAACCAAAGAGAAACTCGATCGCGAGTCGCAAAAGGTTCGCGGTGCGATTCGCGCCGTGATGCGGGCCGTCCAATTCGCAAAAGCTCGTAAGACGGACATGGTGCAATTCATTTCGCGCCAGTACAACATGGAACGCGAAGTATCAGACGCGGTCTATGACGCGCTCATGGATACGCTCAATCCGACGCTCTGGCTCACAGATCAAGAAATACAGATCGAGCTCAACCGCATCGCCGAGCAGAGTAAAATGAAAATAGCCGTGAAACCGACGGATGTAGCGGATTTCAGCTTTGTCAGACAAATCGCGCAGGAAGCTGGTCGCTAGCGCGCCACTTTCCGATTCCGACTCGGCGCAACGGATTCACTGCAAATTATAGAGCTTCGCCGCGTTTTCGCCCATGATCTTCGCTTTCAGGGTGTCCGAGAGATCTTTGCGTTCCATCACTTCTTCGACGGTGTGGGGAAACTTCGAGTCGCTGTGGTTGTAGTCGGTGGCGAATACTAAGCGCTCTGCGCCGACGAACTCGGCGACGTAGGGCAACATCTTTTCCTCCATCTCGAAGGAGTAAAACATCTGCCCGCTTTTCATGTATTCACTCGGGGGCTTCTTGAGCCACGGGACAGTCGGCTGGAGAATTTCATAATGCTCATCGAGTCGCTCCATCCAGTAGGGCACCCAGCCGCAGCCCGCTTCCATGAAAGCGAATTTCAGCCTTGGAAATCGCTCGAGCAAGCCGCCCGCGACGACGCAGAGCGACGCGATCATCTGCTCGAACGGATGTGCCATCGCATGGGTAAAGAACGGATGGTCGAAGCGCTCGATGGCGGCCGGCACGCCATCGCCGGCGCCGACGTGGATACACACGGGCACGTTGAGGCGTTCCGCCTCGGCAAAAAAGGGAAAGAGTTCGGGATCGTCGAGATTTTTTCTCGACGCCGATATCGGCGGAGCGGCGACGGCCACGAACTTCAGCTTCTCAACCGCGCGTCGAAGCTCATTCACCGACTCGACCGGATCTTGAATGGCGACTGCCGCTACGCCCTTGAGGCGCCGCGGATCCGCGCCGCAATATTGCGCCAGCCAGTCGTTGTAGACGCGTGCAACGGCGCTGGCGAGATCTTTGTCTTCGACGAATGGGAGGCTGAGAAAAGGCGAAGTGCCGAATAACACCGCGGTATCGATGCCTTCGAGATCCATGTCCTTCAAACGCTGCTTGGGATCGACCATGCCCGTCGTAGGTTGTGGCGAGTGGCTGCGCGGCGCGCCGACAAAACTGCATCCCTTACCGACTGGTTTTGGGGTTAATTTGCCGTCGATCATGACGAACGTGAATCCGCGATTGTCCTGCACGGCGCGCGGCGCGCGTGACCGGTACGGAGCTTCGATCAAATCCGCCCACGGGATATCTCGTTCTAAGACGTGGCCATCGGCGTCGATAATTCTCATGTACGTGACTCCTCGCCTGATATTTGATTCCGTTTTAATCAGTATCAGAAACCGCCAAGCACGCTCAAGAGATTAAGCTGGCTCGTCAGCTATTTACTCCGACTGGGAGGATCATTTGACAAGCTCCGCGCTGACGGACTAGCTTCAGCGGCGGGGGAATATTTATGATCGCGCGCAAATATAT
>VBKX01000562.1:1694-3463 GCA_005879435.1 Deltaproteobacteria bacterium | reverse complement strand
TTGACCAAATCTTCGCCGGTTTGCACGACGCCGCAAGGGATGCCGGCCTGTTGCAGTTGCTCGCGGATCGCGAAGGCGTCTTTGTTCTTCGTCCATTCTAAGATGATCGGGTCCAACGCCTCGCGGTTTTGCAGGCGCTCAGCATTGGTCGCGAAGCGTGGGTCTCCCGCCACGCCGGTGCCTAGGATCTTTGTCAACGCGGCCCATTGCTGTTCGTTCTCAGCGGCGATCACGCACCAGCGGTCCTCACCTTTGCAGGGATAACAGCCATGCGGCGCCACGGACACCGAAACATTGCCGATCGGCTCGGGATTAATTCCGCTCGATGCCGCTTCCATGAGATTGGCGCCGATCATGAAAGCCGTCGCTTCAGATTGCGCCAGATCGATGAACGCGCCTTTTTTCTGCCGATCGCGATGGAGCACGCCGGAAATAATAATGATCGCGCACAATACGCCGGATACGTAATCGGGAAATACGGTTTGTGAACCGATCGGCGGGTTGGTCACGCCCGGATGATTCCACATGTAAGTGAGCCCGGTGAACGAGGTGATATTTACGCCGACAGTCGAAAAGTGCCGTTTCGGTCCGGTGGTGCCGAGCCCGGGCATGCGCAGATTGACGATGTCCGGCTTCACCGCACACAACTGGTGATACGCGAGGCCAATCCGTTCGACGACGTCGACACTGTAATTATCCAGCACCGCGTCGGCTTTTGCGACTAAGTCGTGCAGTACTCCCTGTCCCTTGGGATGTTTGAGGTTGACCGTGAAGGAACGTTTGTTGCGGTTGAACTCAAGAAACCGCGGCGAAAGATTGGGATCTTCGCCGGTGCCGAAGAAGCGAAACGGATCCATGCCGCCTTTGCTCGATTCGACTTTGATCACGTCGGCGCCGAGCTCGGCCAAGATGGTCGTGCCGTAGGGCCCGGCCAGCACGTGATCGAAGCTGACGATGCGCATGCCGTTGAGCGGAGCCGCGCCGCCGCTCGCACCTGAAGTCGAAGTTGCGCGCGCCGTGTGCCTTTCGCCGCTGTCACGCCAGCTATCCAGCACCGGCACGCTCCCGACGGGCGGACGAGCACCGTCGATGACGAACGGCATCGCCGGTTGTTTCGTGCTGCCGAAACCAGCGTGCTCGACCGGCGCCATGAAGCCGCGGCTTTGCACCTGCTCGTCATTGGCGAATCCCATCGGCGTGTTCACCGGCACGCAAGGAATACCTTTCGTCTGCAGAAACTCGGTGATCTCCGCCCTGGTGAATTTGCCGAGAAAGGCCTCCACCGCGGGATTGAGCTCGTCCGCATGGGCACGGCGATAAAGATTATTGAGCCAATCCGGCGCGTCGAACGTGGCAGGATGGTCTTTCCAGACGGACAAGAATAATTTCCAATGCTGGCGTGTCACGTAAAGATAAACGAAACCGTCTTTGCACGGAAATATTCTGGCCGGCGCCACCGATCCGTGCTGGCTGCCGGCGCGCTTGGCGATCTGCTGCTCGTTGGCCCAAAGTCGAATGATATGCTCCTGCGTCGCCAGCGCTTCCTGCATCGATGCGTCGACATGATCGCCCTGCCCGGAGCGCTCGCGCCGGTAAAGCGCGGCGAGGACGCCGGCCGTGGCGAATAGGCTAGCGAAATAATACGCCTGAGTTTCCGGCGGCCGCACCGGCGGCAGTGACGGATCGCCGGAGATATAAAGAAACCCGCTTTCCGCCAGCGCGACAAGATCATTGCATGCTAAATTTTTCTTAGGACCCGTCTGACCGAA
>VBKX01000562.1:0-1662 GCA_005879435.1 Deltaproteobacteria bacterium | reverse complement strand
TCCATCACGATGCCGTGATTGATCTGCTCCAATTTTTTGTAATCGAGGCCCTTCGCCGACAACTCTCCAGGTTGAAAACTTTCGAGTACGACATCGGCCGTTTCGACGAGTTTGCGAAACGCCGCACGATCGGATTCTTTCTCAAGATCTAGAACTTTGCTCGCCTTGCCCGCATTCAGATGCGCAAAGGTCGTGCTGAGTTTGACGCCGTTCGCCGACGTGACGAACGGCGCCAGGTTGCGCACCGGATCGCCGCCCGGCGGCTCGATCTTGATCACTTCCATACCCAAGTCCGCGAGAATGCGGCCACACAATTGCCCGCTCAAGCTGGCAAGATCCAGTGCTCTGAAACCTTTGAGAAATGGCTCACTCATAGTCCTTCCTTATAGTTCATCGTTGATGATTGTCGTCGAAAATCTCCCCTCGCCCCTCTTTTTCAAAGAGGGGTAGTTTCTCTTATTGGGGCAAATTCCTCCTTTGGCAAAGGAGGACCAAGGAGGATTTTCTAGCGGGAGATACGCCTTCCTTTACGAGCCCACATATCGGCTGCGCATATCGTTCAGAATTTGCGCCGCTTCTGAAACCATGCGTTCGACGATCTCCCTGGCGGGAACGTTGTTTCGCTCCTCGCTCAACATTCCGGCAACCTGTCCGCCAGGAACATGCAAGAGATCGACGCGATTCGCGGTTTCGGCTGCGCGTCGCACTTCGTCCATCGCGTTGCCCTGGTAGGGCGTGGGCATCGCCTCGAGACCTGAGCTCATCCAGGCCTTGATAACATCACTGCGATAGTGGCGCGCGAAGTGGCCACTGGTGTAGGCCGTACGCACAAAGTCTTCCGAACTGCCATTAAGAATCTGCTTTTTATAAATGGGATTGATACCGCCCTCTCGCGTCACCAAGAATGTCGTACCGCACCACACACCCACCGCGCCCAAGGCCAGTGCCGCCGCCACGCCGCGGCCGTCGGAAATGCCACCGGCGGCGACCACGGGCTTCGGTCTCACAGCGTCGACGATCTGCGGAATCAAGGGGAAGTTGCCGATGGTTCCGGTATGGCCGCCCGCCTCGTAGCCCTGGGCGATAATCACATCAGCGCCTTTGCGCGCATGGCTGAGCGCATGCTTGACCGCGCCGGCAAGCGCCATGACTTTGATGCCACGTTCGTGCGCTAGGGGCACTACCTCGGCGGTATCTCCCAGCCCGATGATTAATATCGGCACTTTCTCTTCGTTGAACTTGGCGTGCTTAGGAAACTTTTCTTGGATCTCTTTGTGCACTTCATCGGGATCGGGAATTCTCACATCTTCCATTTTCGGCAACGTGATATCGACGCCGAAGGGCTTGTCCGTCAGTTGCCGAACCGCGCGGATGCGTTCGCGGATGACTTCGGGTCGTATCGAACTGCCGCCGATGCAGCCCAAGCCACCGGCATTCGACACCGCGGCAACCAACGCCGGCGGTGTCGTCAAACCTTCTTTGTCCCAGCCCATGCCGGCTTGGATGATCGGATATTTGATATTGAGTAGATCGCATAACGGCGTGTGCAAAGACATACAATCCTCCAACGTCGAGAGCCCAGGGCCAACTCAATGGCGAGCCACCGTTGCTTCCGACAACCCTTGAACTTTTGAACCTTGAACCCTTGAACGATCTATTTCT
>VBKX01000092.1:4461-5055 GCA_005879435.1 Deltaproteobacteria bacterium | reverse complement strand
GTGCCGCGGAATTAGGTCTTGATAATGTGGATGAAGTCACTTATTAATCTTGTTCTTAATCGCCGGCAGCGATTTTAGATAGGCCGCGATCGCCAGCGCGTCTTCTTTCTTCATGTCCTTATAGCCGCTCGAAGTTCCTTGGATGACTTCGTACATCAACCCCTGTACGTTATCGAGATCCGGCTTAGTGCCCGTGCGCAACAACTCCACGATGTCCTCTTGTTTCCAGTCGCCGATCCCCGTGTCTTTATCGGGCGTAATATTCGCCACAGCCTGACCGAGCGGCCCGATCTTCTCGCCGGCTCCGGCTAGGTACAGAGACTGTTGCGGCACGCCGATTGAATTGCGCGGCGTGTGGCAATCGGCGCAAAGCGAGACGTGATCCACCAAGTAGCGGCCGCGCGCGACGCCGGTTCGCGGCGCTTGCTTGGGCGCATCGCTAAAGCGGCCAAAGACTTTCAAGAAAATCGGCGTGCCCAAGCTGCGCGCGAAAGGCGCCCAGGTTTTGAACTCCGGCGCCGCCTTCTTGACTGCTTTGATCGTCCTTAGGTAAGCGATGAGGGCTTTCAAGTCCTCTTGCGCCATGCCGGAATA
>VBKX01000092.1:3432-4448 GCA_005879435.1 Deltaproteobacteria bacterium | reverse complement strand
AATCCGGCTGCCGTCACGCCGGATGCCCTTCGTCATGGCATCGCTGATTTGTTGATCGGTCCAATTACCCAAGCCGGTCTCTTTGTCCTGTGTGATGTTGGTGCTGTAAACCGTGCCGAAGGGAATGGGGAAAGCTCGACCGCCTGCATGCAGTGTTCCTTTGGGCACCGTGTGGCAAGCACAGCCGCCGGCTAAGGCGAAGATGTACTGACCTTTTGCGACGAGTTCCTGATTATTTGTCTGGCCTTGGGCGGCGTTCTGAAAAGCAACTATAGCTACCGCAGCAAGAATCGAGCAAATCATCAGCGAGCGAAGTAGATATGAGCGTGCCATGGGTTTAGCGCTGAGCCTCCTCGCAAAGTTTTTTATCCAGGTGTTGGAGCAGAGCGTAAAAACTTTGATTGATCGGCGCCGACTGGCCGGTCTGCGTTAAGAGTTTTATCACGATGCCGTTGAAGGCCTCGTATTCAAGAGGCTTTCGCGCTTCCAAGTCTTGTAGCATGGAAGGCTTGAAATCGCCCAAGCCTCTGGAAAAAGCGATGGTCTCGTCAAATAGAGAATGCCGCAGCTCGATGCCGCGAGTGGACGCCGCCGCTCGAACTTCCGACATGCAGTCGAGCGCAAGTTGCGTGAGCCCCTCGGACTCGACGATCTGGTTGACGTTGGCCCGAGCCAGGCAGCTGATGGCGCAGAAGGACGCATTCCATAGCAGCTTGGCCCATTGCACCTTTCGAATATTGCGGCTCAGCTCGCACGGGATTCCCGCCGCCGATAACACGCGCTCGACGGCTTCGGTCGCCTCGTTAGGGTCACCGTCCAGTGGACCGAAAACGATTTTGCCGCCGTTGGAATATGCGATCACACCGGGCGATTCGATTTGCGCGCCGATGTAAACAACGCCGGCGAGCGTCCGCCGTTCGCCCCATAATCGCCCTAGTTTTTCCGGATTATCAATACCGTTCTGCATAGAAAGAATCGTTGTGCGCTCGCCGACGAGCGAACCGAAGGCTTGCGCG
>VBKX01000092.1:0-3304 GCA_005879435.1 Deltaproteobacteria bacterium | reverse complement strand
TGTCCTGCCGCAGCCAGCTTCGCGCCGAAATAGCCGCCCACCGCGCCGGTGCCGATGATTGCGATACGCATTATTTTTCTCGCAGTTTAGGGAGACTTTATTCTTGGGTGTGAGTGATGTCAATTTGGCCGCAGTTTAAGCTTTATGCGCCGATATGATATTAAAGCAAACGATGGAAAAGATCGATGCACAGGGAGATCATGAAAGATTGAGCGAGTTTGCGCCCGGATCAAAAGTTACGTTCAAAGGCAAACCGTACACCGTACAACGACGCACGACTCTTGCCTCCGGCGAAGCGGCAGTCGTATTGCAAGGTGAAAAGGAACAGTTTGAGATCGGCGCCAATCAATTTCTCGCTGGCATTCAATCTTGAAACCTCGCCGAGGGCGATTGAGTAGAGGATAAGGAGCACATCATGGGGAAGATCCGTTTGACCTTGGCGTGCTGGGATTACGACCGCACGCGCGCCTTGCAGGACGGCAGAGTTGAGGTGGAAGGAGTGGACCTCACGTATTTGCCGTTGCGCGTAGAGGAAACTTTTTGGCGCATGCTGCGCTACGGCGAGTTCGATGTCGCCGAAATGTCCACGGGTTCTTTTTTGATGTCGCGCGACAAGGGCGCGCCGCGACTGATCGGTATCCCAGTCTTCCCGTCAAAGACTTTTCGTCATTCGTGTATCGACATCAATACCGATTCCGGAATTAAGAAACCCGCCGATATGGCGGGCAAACGAGTGGGAGTTCCCGAATACCAAATCACCATGGCGACCTGGGCGCGCGGCACACTGCAACACGAATACGGCGTGGCGCCGGAGAAAATGAAATGGTTTACCGGCGGCGAAGAGCATCCAGGGCGCCAGGACAAGGTGAAACACAACTTGCCGCCTAACATCGACATTCAAGCGATTGCCGCTGACAAAACACTTTCTGGCATGCTCGAACGCGGCGAGATCGACGCCATGATTTCGGCGCACATGCCGTCACCGTTTGTGCACCGTCATCCCAAGGTGCAGCGATTGATTCCCAATTTCCGCGAAGTGGAACAAGAATATTTCAAGCGCACGAAAATTTTTCCGATCATGCATACGCTGGTCATGCGCGAAGAGGTGTACGAAAAGCATCCCTGGGTCGCCCGGAGTCTTTTCAAAGCGTTCGACGAATCGAAACGGCTTTGCCAGGAGGCGATGTACGAGTTCTCTGCACTCAAATATATGCTCGCTTGGTCGATCGATGAGATGGAAAAAGAGCGCGAAGCGCTCGGCCCGGATCCTTGGGCTTATGGGTTGGAAGCGAACCGCCATGTACTGGAAACTTTGGTGCAGTACACCCATGAGCAGGGACTGATCAGCAAGCGTCTCGACGTCGATTCGCTGTTCGCGAAAAGCACTTTGGAGGAATTCAAAATTTAAGCGGCGCGGGTGCGCCATTTAACGTGATTTATAAATCCATGGCAGAAGAAAAAACCCAGGCATTCGAAGAAACTAAATGGTGGATCGACCGCGGTCCAGTCAAGGAGCGGGAGAAACCCGCGGAGCCGGTCAAAGGGATCATCGAGAAATGGGCTTATGAGCTGCTCAAGAACTACAACCAGGATCAAGCCGCGAAGAATCTCGTCGACATCAACGCCAAACTCCTAAACGGCCTCTCCGCGGCGGCTGGCGAGTGGGGTTACTACTCGCTGGGAATAGGCACCTATCCGCCGGAAAGATTAGGCAAGATCAAAAGCGCCCTGCCGTTACCCGCCGGCGCCAGAGGAGTCATCGTCGATGCCGGCTATTCCGTCAGAGTGATTATCACCGGCGAGCCGGTCGGCGAACGCTACATCGATATTAATTTCACCGAGGCGCCGTCCTTGGATCACTGGGTCAATGGACAATTGGTAGAAGAACGAGTTTATTCCAACGTGGGCGAAGCCCTGAAGCGGATCCGCGCCGAACTACCGCGCTATTTTATCCCGCCGGAAAAGTCTTAAGGGCAGCCGCAAGTCTGCGGCGTGCAGCCGCAGCTACCCGCCGCTGTGCCTGCGTCCTTAGCTGGAACCGGTGAGCCGAAAACCGAGAGCTGTTTGTCGACGGCGTTGCTTTGGCATTTCGGGCAGATAATTTTTTCTCGCGGCGAACGCACGATGGTTTCAAATTGAGCGTTGCAGCCGCGGCAGAGGTATTCAAAAATCGGCATACATCCTTCTCACGAATCGCGTAGATGCGGATTATGCGGCGCGATATTCGATCAATATCAGGCGCTCTGAGCGTTAGGTTTTTTTGGTTTGCCGGCATCGCGCAACGGATTGTCGCGCGCGAGCGGCTCCAGCGCGGTGATTTCCAAGCCATAGCCGTGTAGTCCAACGAGATGTTTCTTATTGTTACTCAGCAGGCGCATCTTGCGCACGCCTAGATCACGCAGGATTTGCGCGCCGATACCGTATTCCTTGAAGTCCGCTTGATAAACGAACGAGCGATTCATGTCTTTTTGCTGCTTGCCCTCGACTCTCGGGTAAGCGACCATAGCCGGGCGCAGTACCTTGCGCTCCGGTTGTAAATACAGGATAACTCCTCGGCCTTCTTTGGCGATCATTTCCATGGAGCGTTGAATCACTGCGTTGGTGTTGAGCAACTCGAAGCCAAAAACGTCGCCGGGGACGTACTTGGTGTGAACTCGCACCAGAGTTTCTTCTTTTGGGGAAATATCGCCTTTGATCAAGGCGAGATGTTCGCTCAGATCGACATGAGTATTGTAAACGATCGCCTGGAATAGACCACCGACACGGGTTGGCAGCGGCGCGGATGCCGCTTTGTAAACCAAGAAATCGTAATTCAACCGGTATTGAATAAGATCGGCAATCGTCACAACTTTTAGTTTATGCTTCTTGGCAAAGCGCATGAGGTCCGGCTGGCGCGCCATCGTGCCGTCGTCCTTCATAATTTCGCAGATCACTCCCGCCGGTTTGAGCCCGGCCAAACGGGCGAGATCCACCGAGCCTTCGGTCTGCCCGGCGCGCACGAGGACGCCGCCATTGCGCGCGCGCAGAGGGAAAATATGTCCCGGCGTTACCAGATCCTGCGGTTTGGCGTCGTCTGCGACGGCATCGAGAATCGTTTTGGCTCGGTCGGCAGCGGAGATCCCCGTGGTAATTCCGATCGCCGAATCGACGGAAACCGTAAACGCGGTGCCGAAGGGCGAGGTATTTTCAGACACCATCATCGAGATGCCCAAATGTCTCACACGTTCCTCGGTAAGCGGCAGGCAGATGAGCCCGCGCCCGTGGGTCGCCATGAAATTGATCGCCTCGGGGGTAACCTTCTCAG
>VBKX01000559.1:3171-6464 GCA_005879435.1 Deltaproteobacteria bacterium | reverse complement strand
GCAGGGACTATTTCAGACGTTATACCGATAGGAGGAAATAATGGCCTACAGAGATTTGCGTGAGTGGTTGACTCAGGTGAGTGAGTTGGGCGAGCTCAAGACCGTCGAAGGCGCGGATTGGGACTTGGAGATCGGCGCCATCATCGAGATGGCTCGCAAAGAGTCGCAGATCGCGCCGTGCCTCCTGTTCGACTCGATCAAGGGCTTCGCCAAGGGTTTGAGATTGGTGGCGGGCCAGCTCAATTCCATCAAGCGAGTAGCGCTCACCTGCGGTATGCCGACGGACATGGCGACCATGGATCTGGTCGCTGCCATGCGCAAGAAAATCAAGGAGATGAAACCAATTCCGCCGCGCGAGGTCAAAGACGGACCTTTCATGGAAAATGTCTGGGAAGAAAAAGATGTCGACGTCCTGCGTTTCCCGACGCCGCGTTACAACATCGGCGACGGCGGCCGCTACATCGGCACCGGCCATCTGACGATCACTAGAGATCCGGAAGAGGGTTGGCTCAACATCGGTACTTATCGGGTCATGATTCACGACAGTAAATCCGTCGGGCTGTATATTTCGCCGGGCCGGCATGCGCGCATTCAGATGGAAAAATACTTTGCCCAGAATCGGCCCATGCCGGTGGCGCTGTCATTAGGGCATGATCCGCTGTTGTTCATGGCCTCCGCGTTCGAGGTGCCTTACGGTCTATCGGAATACGATTTTGCCGGTGGCCTGAAAGGCGCGCCCATCGACGTCGTGAAGTTGGCGCGGACCGGACTCCAGGTACCGGCGACCGCGGAAGTCGTGATTGAAGGAGAGTGTTTGCCAGGGGATTAAAAAACCGAAGGCCCGTTCGGTGAGTGGACCGGCTATTACGCGAGCCACGTGCGCGAAGAACCGGTCATTCGAATCCGCCGGATGTATTTTCGCAACGATCCGATCATGGCGGGAGCGCCGCCGAGCCGGCCGCCGACGGAAGCGACTTTTTACAAAAGTTTTTGGCGCTCGGCGATGGTGTGGGAAGAGTTGGAGCGCGCCGGTGTGCCGGATGTTGTCGGAGTTTACTGTCCGCCCGAAGGCAACACACGCCTGCTTACCGTGGTCGCCATTCGCCAGCGCTATCCGGGCCACGCGCGTCAGGCCGGCTTGATCGCTTCGCAATGTCACGCCGCCGCCTATTTAGGGCGTTTCACCGTTGTGGTCGATGACGATATCGATCCCACCGACATGAAAGACGTGTGGTGGGCGATGACGACGCGCTGCGACCCAGCGGAGGACATCGAGATTCTCAGGCGCTGCTGGAGCGGCCCGCTGGATCCGATCGTTCAACGCGGCAAGAAGGGGTTCAATTCGCGCGCCGTCATCGACGCTTGCCGGCCTTTCGAGTGGATCAAAGATTTCCCCGCCTCCGTGATCGTTCCGCCGGACCTAGCGCAGCAAGTTAGACAAAAGTGGGGCAAGCAGGTCTTGTCCTAAGCCGTGCGTCCATGCTATTTGATCGCGCCGCTCTCTTTGAGGTTGCGCAAAAAACGCGTGTCGAGAAGATCCTCGGGTTTTAGCTCGCGAATCTTCGGATTTTTTGCGCCGAGATCATCGAGCACGGTTTTCATTCCCGCGACCGTCGGCAAGGGGTAGTCCAACAGGAATTTCGTCGTCAGCACCTTGTGATATTCTTCGATGTCGCTTCTGTCCTTGATGCCGCTGGTCTTGGCGATGATGTTGTAAGCCGCCGGTCTATTTGTTTTGAACTGCTGAATACCCTCGACGTATGCCTTCAGAAACGCGGTGATCAGATCAGGTCTTTTTTCAATTAAGACGGCAGACGCATACAAAACGCCTTGCGGGTATTCCGCGTCTATCTGCGACAGGTCGGCTAAAACGCGTAGGCCTAATTTTTTCGCCCGCGGTGTCTGGGAAAGCGAGAGGATCGAGCCTTGAACTTTGCCGCCGGCGACCGCTGCAAGGCGCTCGGGCGAGTTGCCAATTTGGAGAATTGTAACGTCCTTCACCGGTTCCAAGCCCCAGGATCTTAAAGCTAGGCGGGTGATGAAGTCAGAGCCGGAGCCAAAGCGGCTGACGGCAACGGCCTTGCCCTTGAGATCTTGCGGCCGCGCAATACTCATCGGCGTGACGGGAAGCCGGCCAGGTGAGCTGTGACCACTTCCGTCGCGGAGCCGCGTCCGAACTGAACGTCGCCGGCGATCATCGATTGCACCACGGTGGAGCCGCCAGGGATATAGACGATCTCCACATCGAGACCGTACTTTTTGAACAAGCCGACTTCTTTGGCGAAATGATGGACCTCTTCACCCGAGCCGACGCCGCTATAACCCAACACGATTTTGTCGATTGCGCGGGCGTGTTTGGGCGGCAGGAGAAGAAGCGCTACGATCAGCAAGCATGCATGACGAAGACGCATGATTTATCCTTTGTTGCGGTAAGTCACCGACGGCATATTGAAAGGGATGTCCTCTTTTTGGAGCTCGGTTATGAATATTTGCCGGACCTTCGGGTCTTCGTCCTCGAGCTCGATCAGATGGCCGCCGCCAGCGGTGCTCATGAACAGCCTTTCATAGTCGCTGATGCGAAATTTTTGTCCGAAGGGTTTGAAGGCGAGCATTTTGAGCGGCTCTTTTGCCGTGTTGAAATGCTGGTGAAACCACATATGGGGCGGCGAAAACATGCTGAACGGGCCCCAGTCGTATCGTTCCATTTCCGTTCCCTCCAGCCACATCAGCGAGTAACCTTTGCCCTCGAGCACCAGAATGTCGGCGCCGAGGCCGTGCCGGTGCGCCTTCTTGTAAGCTCCGACCGGAGAGCGGGTGATGTGCGCCGAGATGATGTTGTCGCAGAACTCCAACTCGACGTTGGTGGCTCCCGGCCCCTTCTTGGTCCAGTCGTGAAATTGGAGTTTCTCGATGTCGGCGATGAAACTCGTGTCCCAGACGCGTTTTTCCGGAAGCGCGGCGCCTTTCCCGCTGAAGTAGCCTTCTTCACCCCGGAAGCGGTCGGTAAACTGATACGGATTGTTAAAGACAAAGTCGTAATTGTGATAAATGTTGAATACCGATGGAGCATTGGTATAGCCGATAAAGCGCACCGTTTCGCTTCCCTGGCCGTTGAAGTGCTGGTGCCAGGCGTTGAGTGGAATCGAAAAGAAAGAGCGCTCTTGCCATTCGAAGTTCTGCTTTTTGCCGTCGTCGAGCCAGACGCTGGTGGCGCCGCGGCCTTTGAGGACGTAGATCATTTCTTCGAACATCTGTTTCTGGGGATTCAGTTTTTCTCCCGGGGGAATCTCACA
>VBKX01000559.1:0-3113 GCA_005879435.1 Deltaproteobacteria bacterium | reverse complement strand
ATCTCACAGACGTAGGCCGCCGAGTTGGGCGCTTCTCTGGGATGGCCCAAAATGATGTAGCAGCCCAAGCCGCCCCGGCGCCGCCACGGCGTAACCTCGAGCTTTCTGATATCGCCGACGACGAAATTTCTGATAACGGGAAGCTCTTCCCAATCGAGAAATTGGTCGAAGGAAGTTTTTTCGCCGTAGGTTTTTTCTGCATAGCCCTGTTTATTTTCCATTGTTGGCTCCCATTAAAAACCTGTTCCCGGCTAAACCCGCGCGGGTTGCGAATTTACGTCTGTAAAGACACCGCGGATATTACGTTGGCCTTGAAGACCGTGTCAATTTGAAACTATTTGATGTCGCCTTAAGTTTTTCTTGACCAAAGAATCGTTGACTCCACTCAAGCGGCGAAGCTAACTAGTGTCCTGGAGCTAACGTTCGTTTCGCAATTCAAACGTCATTCCGGGCAAGCCGGCGAGGAGATCAAATAGGCATTTACTTTACGGAACAAGCTGCAAGAAATCGACTCACAAAGATTGCGCTTTGGTAATTGCGGCGATATCGAGTCCGGTCAACGCTTGGGCTCAGGCAAAAAAGATCAAAGTCGGCTACAGCTCCGATGCGCCGGGCTCCCTGGCGACATGGCTGGCGCGGGATACGGGGATTTTTGCCAAGAACGGGCTCGACGTCGAGTTGGTTCGCACGCGGACCACTGTCGGCGTCATGGCTTTGCTTTCCGGCGAGCTGGATTTTATCCAGGCTTCCGGTCCCGTCGTTATCGAAAGCAATCTGAGAGGCACCGATTTAGTCTACGTCGCTGGTGGCATGGCGACCCTCGATTTTATTTTCATGAGTCAGCCGGAAATCAAATCCGCTGAGATGCTAAAAGGGGGAGTTGTCGGGCTCGCGTCGATTCGCGGCGCGTCTTTGGTGGCTACGGAATTCGCTCTTGAAAAGCTCGGCTTGAAGAGCAGGGACGTCAAGTTTATTGTCATCGGCGGCACACCGGAACGTTTGATTTCCCTGCGCAGCAAGCTTCTCCAGGCGACGCTGCTCAGCCCACGAGCATCGTCGCGGAGCGAGAGGGTTTCAATTCTTTGGCGGATGTCGGAGCCTTGGGACTGCCGTTTCTTCACAACGGCATTGCGCTGTCGCGCCGGTTTATCCGCGACAATTCGGACACGGTGAAACGCTACGTCAAGTCGCAGATCGACGCCGTTCATCTGATGAAGACCGATCGAAAAACTAGCGTGGCTGTGCTCGGCAAATATATGCGCCAGGCGGCGAACCAAGGGATTCTTGAAAGAAGTTATGACCTCACTGCCACCGATCAGAAGTATCCGCGCAAGCAATACCCGACCCTTGCCGGCATTCAGACGGTTCTCAATGCAATCGCGGACGACAATCCTAAAGCAAAAGCGGCTCGCCCCGAGCAATTTGTCGATGCGCGCTTCATTAAAGAGCTGGATGATGGCGGCTACATCGACGGTCTTTACAAAAAGAGCCCGAGATAAGCATGGAACAAAAACTTGCCGAGGGGCTCGTAGACGCTTTGCATGCAGCGGGAGTAAACTTCATTACCTATCTGCCCGAGACGCGCTTGAGCGAAATCATCCCGCTCCTGCAAAGCGATCCCATCCTTTCAAAAGGTTCCGGTGGGCAGCGAAGCGGAAGGAGTGTCAATAGCGGCCGGCGCCGCGCTCGGAGGAAAGGTCGTCGCAAGTTACATGGAGGGGACCGGCGTCTATGTTTCCTGCTACAACATTTTGACGGTCGGTGTAAGATACGGCGTGCCTATGTTGCTCCTGGTGAGCTATGTAGGGAGTTTCGCGGATCGGCGCAATAGTTTTCTTTATGTTCAAAGAGGCACCAAGTTGATTCCACAACTTGAAGCCCTGGATGTTCAGTATCAGGTGATTCGTAACGGCGAGGGCCTAGAGCGCAAAGTCAAAGACGCTGTGCGTATGATGAATTCGCTCAAACAACCTGTCGCTTTACTATTCACGGAGGATTTTACTCTATGATTCGCTACGATTGTTTCGAATGGCTGGCGCCGCAAATGACCGATCAGATCGTAGTGACCTCGCTGAGCGGACAACGGATCGAATGGGGACATCTCTCCAAGCGGGACGCGGATCTGAACCTGGGTTCCATGGGCAATGCGCTCGCCGTGGGCATCGGTCTCGCTCTTGCTCTACCGCATCGAAAGGTTTTCGTCTTCGAATCCGACGGCAGCGTCTTGCTCTCGTTATTCAATTTGCCGACGCTGGCCAACTTGAATCCGCCCAACATGGCGGTTTTCGTGTTCGACAATCAAGCCTACAGCGGCACACGAATCAGTTATCCGAGCGCGACCGCGGGCAAGACGGATCTGGCGGCTATTGCCAGAGGCTCCGGCATCGAGCATGCGGTGACGGTGACCGAGCTAGACGATTTCAAGAAAGAAGCGACGGACGCGCTCAACCAGTCCGGCCTGCGCTTCGTCGTCTGCAAAATCGAAGAAACTGTGGGTCATCGGAAGATCACCCGAAGCAATGTCGATCTCTTGGAAACCAAATATCGCTTCGTGCGCTATTTAGAACGCACGGAAGGCAAGCCGATCTTTCAAGGTCGTGGCTAGAACTCGGTAGGTCTGAAATAAACACTTGGGTGTTGAAAGTTGCTCAATACTCGTTCAAGCCCTGAACAGGAAATGAGCAATCCGTTGGAGACATAAGATTCTGCCGATTGAACTTGCTGCCGTTGACCGCGCTGGCACAAAAATCGCTGCGGGAATCTCGTAGTCAGAACAGCATCAATGCTTATGAAGCCCGAGCTTGCTAATAGAACCGTCGCCGGACTCAAAGATGCCGGCATCAATTTCGTCAGCTATATCCCGGAGACTAGATTGAGCGAGATTCTGCCGGTGTTGGAAAAAGACGGTTCGTTTACGCTCGTGCCGGTGGCCAGTGAAGCGGAGGCGGTCGGCATTGCAGCTGGCGCCGCGTTGGGAGGAAAACGCTCGGCGGTTTATATGGAAGGAACCGGTCTATTCGTTTCGACTTATAATCTGCTCACGGTCGGCGAGCGTTACGGTGTCCCAATGCTGCTGCTGGTCGCTTACGTCGGGAGTTTCGAAGACCAACGTA
>VBKX01000561.1:2457-11010 GCA_005879435.1 Deltaproteobacteria bacterium | reverse complement strand
TGAAGACGGCAAGCCTGTGCCGAAAGGTGAAATCGGCGAGCTTCAAGTCAACGGTCCGACCAGCGCGGCGTATTACTGGAACAACCGCGAAAAGAGCCGCAACACCTTTCTCGGTGCCTGGGCCCGCAGCGGCGACAAATACAGCGAAAGCGATGACGGCTATTTCATCTACTCAGGACGAAACGACGACATGCTCAAAGTGAGCGGGATTTGGGTTTCCCCCTTCGAAGTCGAGTCCGCACTCGCTTCTCACGCCGCGGTGCTTGAGGCGGCGGTCGTGGGTCACGCCGATGAAAGCGGCTTGATCAAACCCAAAGCCTACGTCGTGCTTCGTCCTGATACGGCGCAATCGCCGGGTCTTGCCGCCGATCTTCAACAATACGTAAAAGGCCGGCTCGCGCCCTACAAATACCCGCGCTGGATCGAATTCGTCGACGACTTGCCGAAGACCGCCACCGGCAAGATTCAACGTTTCAAGCTGCGCGCGAAAATATGAGAATGAACTGGAGTATTGGAGTGATGGAGTAATGGGCTTCTGGATTCCCAAGACTCCAGAAATCCATAGCGTTTAGAATATGGGGGATTGGATGGAACTCAATCATAATGTGAACCGCAGAAAGTTCTTGACCTCGGCCGGCGTGCTAACGGCGGGCGCATTGCTACCAAAGGCGCTGGCGTTGGCGCAAACACAAAAGGTCCGCGTTGGATTGATGCTACCCTATACTGGCACGTACGCGCAGCTCGGCGTCGCCATCACCAACGGGTTTAAGCTTGCGGTCGCCGAGCGCGGCAACAAGCTCGGCGGACGTGAGCTAGAATATTTTACGGTTGACGACGAAGCCGACCCGGCAAAAGCGCCGGAGAATACCAACAAGCTGGTGCAGCGCGATAAGGTCGACGTGCTGGTTGGCACCGTGCACAGCGGCGTGCAGATGGGTATGGTCAAGATCGCCAAAGAAAATAATACGCTCATGATCATTCCCAACGCCGGTCTCGACGCCGCCACCGGCGCGCTATGCTCGCCAAATATTTTTCGCACTTCGTTCTCTAACTGGCAGCCTTCGTATCCGATGGGCAAAGTGCTCGCCGATCGCGGCATCCGCAATGTTATATCCCTCGCTTGGAAATACGGCGCCGGCGAAGAAGCGGTCGCGGGTTTTACCGAAGGCTTCATCAAAGCCGGTGGCAAATCGGTGCGCGGCTTGTGGATTCCGTTTCCCAATGTGGAATTCCAAGCCTTGCTGACCGAGATCGCTTCAATCAAGCCGGACGCCGTGTTTGTGTTCTTCGCCGGTGGCGGCGCGGCAAAGTTCATCAAAGATTACGCAGCCGCCGGGTTGAGAAAAACCATCCCGTTGTTCGGCTCTGGTTTTCTCACCGACGGCGTGCTCGATGCGACGGAAGAAGCGGCGCAAGGACTCGAAACCACGCTACACTACGCCGATGGATTGAACACAAAACGCGACCGCGACTTCCGCAGCGCTTATTATAAAGCCTATACGTTTGCTCCCGACGTCTACGCCGTGCAGGGTTACGATGCCGGCCTGCTGCTCGCCACCGGGCTCGACGCGGTAAAAGGCGACATTAGCAAAAGAAAAGAAATGATCGCCGCCATGGAGAAGGCCAAGATCGACAGCCCGCGCGGCGCCTGGACGATGTCGAAAGCGCACAACCCGATTCAGGACATTTACCTGCGCAAAGTTGTCGGCCGTGAGAATAAACTTGTCAGCGTCGCGCACAAAGCCCTCGCCGATCCGGCGCGGGGATGCAAACTGTAACGGCGAGGACGCCGCGTTCCAAACGTTCCAATCGTTCAAAAAGTTCCAGACGTTTAACCCGATCGGAGAACACCGAGATATAAAGTTCAGTCTCCCATCCTAAACATTTGGAACGACTGGAACGATTGTAACGGCTGGAACAAAGATTTTCATGTTCTATCTAATTCAGTTACTGAACGCCGTGCAGTACGGCCTCTTATTGTTTCTCCTTGCGAGCGGCTTGACGCTCATCTTCGGCATCATGGGGGTGATCAATCTCGCCCACGGCAGCTTCTACATGGTCGGCGCTTATCTCGCCTATTGGCTCGCTAAGCTTACCGGCAGTTTATGGCTGGCGATTCCGATCGGCATCGTCATCGCGTTTGCTATAGGTCTGTTGCTTGAGACAGCAATCTTCAGTCGCTTGTACAAGCGCGACCACTTGTATCAAGTATTGCTCACGTTCGGCTTGATTCTCATCTTTGAAGAATTGCGCAGCATTCTGTTCGGCGATGAGGTGCACGGCGTGGCAATCCCGGCGCTGCTCGACTACTCCATCCCGCTTACCGATACTTTGTCTTATCCCGTCTATCGTTTGTTCGTTACCGCGGTTTGTCTAGGGGTCGCCGGGTTGCTTTACTTCGTGATTCACAAAACTCGGATCGGCATGATGATCCGCGCCGGCACCAGCAATCGCGAGATGGCAGCCTCGCTCGGCGTGAATATTCCGCTACTGTTCGCTTTAGTCTTCGCCGTCGGCATGGCTCTCGCGGCTTTTGCCGGCACCATTGCCGCGCCGATCTCTTCTGTATTCCCCGGCATGGGCAATCAGATCCTGATTATCTGCTTCGTCGTCGTCGTAATCGGCGGCATAGGTTCGATCAATGGCGCAATGATCGCGTCTCTCGCCATCGGCTGCGCCGATACGATCGGCAAAGTGATCGCCGCGGAATATTCCGCCATCGCCGTTTATCTGGTAATGGCTCTGATAC
This sequence comes from Deltaproteobacteria bacterium, assembly GCA_005879435.1. GTDB lineage: Bacteria > Desulfobacterota > Binatia > UBA9968 > UBA9968 > DP-20. The sequence goes on along the minus strand of VBKX01000561.1, from coordinate 8,261 downwards.
TCTTGTGGCGCCCCCAGGGCATCGCCAACAAAGCCTGATAACGCCGTGATCCCGATCTCCCTTCCGCGCACCGCCTTGCTGGCCGCACTGCTTGCGATCGTCCTCTTCCCACTCATCGGCGCGACTTTCTATGTTCAGCTCGGCGCGAAAATCATGATCATGGCGATTTTCGCCCTGAGCCTCGATCTGCTGGTTGGGCATACCGGCTTGGTGAGCCTCGGGCAGGCGGCCTATTTCGGTGTCGCCGCTTATGTTCTCGCGCTAATTTCGCCGCAATACGAAGCAGCCAATCTCTGGCTCACGCTGCCGGCGGCGATGGCTGTCGCGGCCGTTGCCGCGCTGATCATCGGCTTTCTCGTCGTCCGCACCGCGGGCGTTTACTTCATCATGGTCACTCTCGCCTTCGCGCAGATGCTCTACTCCGTTTTTCACGATACCAAGCTGGGCGGCGGCTCCGATGGCATTTACATCTACGTACGGCCGGAGCTCAACATCGCGGGATTCAAACCGTTGGATCTCGAAAACCCCATGCAATTTTATTATTTCGTGCTCATCCTGTTAGCCGTCGTTTACGCTTTTTTGAATCGAGTCCTGCACGCGCCCTTCGGGCGCGCCTTGGCCGGTATCCGGCTCAACGAGCAGCGCATGCGCTCCATCGGCTTCCCCGTCTTCTCCTACAAGCTCGGCGCGTTCGTCCTCGCCGGCGCGCTCGCGGGGCTGGCCGGCTATCTTGCCGCCTGCCAATTTGGTTTCGTCAATCCGGATATTCTCGCCTGGCAACAATCCGGCGTCGTGCTGATGATGGTCATCCTCGGCGGCATGGGGCGGCTCCATGGCGCAGTGCTCGGCGCTTTTTCTTACGTCCTACTCCAGGAAGTTTTTTCCGCTCCGGCGCTGCTCGGCGCTTATGCCAAGCATTGGCAGCTTGTGATGGGCAGTTTGATCGTCATGATCGTGCTCGTTTTTCCGCACGGCATCGGTGGTTTCCTCGATATAGTCTTGCGCCGGATTTCCTACCGACCGCCGAGCAGCGCTCGCACGGACGGCACATGACGGGCGGCGAGATTCTAAAAGTTCGCGGCCTTTGCAAAACCTTCGGCGGACTCGCCGCCGTCGACGACGTATCGCTTCAAGTCCGGACCGGCGAATTGCACGCAGTCATCGGGCCCAACGGCGCCGGCAAGACGACTCTTATTAACTTATTGTCGGGCGATTTGCCGCCGAGCTCGGGGAGTATCCTATTTCGCGACCAAGACATTATAAAACTTCCGCCGGAGCGCCGTTCCCATCTGGGGATCGGCCGTAGCTATCAAAAGACCAATATCTTTCTCGGCTTCACGGTGCTGGAAAATTGTCGTCTCGCCGCGCAATCGCGCGCACCGCGTTTGCTTAATTGGTGGCGCGATGCCTTGAGCTATAACGATGAACTGGAGCAAGCGCGCCGCGCTCTCGCCGCGGTGGCACTAGCGGATCGCGCCGATGATGTGGCATTAGCGCTGAGCCACGGCGAGCAGCGTCAACTGGAGATCGCCATGTGTCTCGCCACCGACCCACAGCTCTTGTTGCTCGACGAACCGCTTGCGGGCATGGGCACGGAAGAATCTCAGAAAATGGTGGAACTCATCGGCCGCCTCGCCGATGCGCGCGCAATCTTGCTGGTCGAGCACGACATGGATGCGGTGTTTCAATTGGCTGACGTTCTGACCGTCATGGTAAACGGCAAAGTCCTTGCCACCGGCGCACCGGCGGAGATCCGCGCCAACCACGAAGTGCAGAGTGCGTATCTCGGCAGCTCGGATGAAATTTTATGAGCAGCGCGCCGATCATCGAAGCCCGCGAACTGCACACTTACTATGACGCCAGCCATATCTTGCACGGCGTCGACTTCTCCGTGCGCGCCGGCGAAGCCGTCGGCTTGATGGGTCGGAACGGCATGGGCAAGACCACGCTTATTCGCACCTTGGTCGGCCATGTTCCACCGCGCCGCGGCGAACTCAAAATCAACGGCCAAGTCATGACGCATGCTGCGCCGCACCTTATCGCGCGCCAAGGCATCGCCTACGTCCCGGAAGGCCGCGGCGTGTTTCCGAATCTCACGGTAAAGGAAAATCTGTTGATGGCGGCGTGCCCGAGACCGGACCAGCAATGCGAATGGAATTTCGAGCGCGTCCTTGAGATTTTCCCACGTCTCGCCGAGCGACTAGCGCATGGCGGCCAGCAACTCTCCGGCGGCGAGCAGCAGATGCTCGCGATCGGCCGAGCGCTCATGACCAATCCCATCCTGCTGATCCTTGACGAGGCAACGGAAGGCCTCGCTCCACTCGTCGCTCGAGAAATCTGGCAAATCATAAAATCCGTGCGCGATTCCGGTATCGCCGCGATCATCGTCGACAAGAACTTCGCGGCGCTCTCGGCCCTCACAGACCGCAACGTGATTCTCGTCAAAGGCCGCGTCGTTTTTGAAGGAAGCGGAGAAGAGCTGAAAGCCAAGCCCGAGCTACTCCATCAACATCTGGGCATTTGACCGTAGCAAAGTCGTCGCCGAGTCGCTCTTGTTGTGATCGATGAGCGACCTTTCGGAGCGGATTGAGAATCAGTAGTATGTCCCCAGATTCACTATCGGAATAGTTTGACACAGCAAGCTGGCGGAAAATGACCCACAGAGATTAAGATAAGGAAGGTATCCGTAGTGGAACGGGATGCTCTGAAGGGCCTCATCGTTGGTGTAGACCTGGACGGTGTGTGTGCCGACTTCCTCAGCCGCATGCGCGAGATCGCGGCCGAATGGCTGGAGCGCAACACCGAAGATCTCACGCCCGACGTGTCGTACGGCTTGCGCGAGTGGGGCATAAAGAACGATGAGCAGTACAACAGTCTGCACAGGTTCGCCGTGACCCAGCGCGAGTTGTTCAAAACCACGCCGATGATTCCTGGCGCGCGAAAATATTTGCGCCAACTCTCCGACGATGGCGCCCGCATCCGGATCATCACGCACCGCCTTTACATTCACTTCTTTCACAAGACGGCGGTGGAACAGACCATTGACTGGCTCGATACGCACGGCATTCCGTACTGGGATCTATGCTTCATGAAAGAGAAAGAACAAGTTGGCGCGGACGTGTACATCGACGACAGTCCCGGCAACGTAGAGCAATTGCGTGGCAAAGGTTTGTACACGATCTGCTTTGCCAACAGCACGAACAAGAATACTCCCGAGCCTAGAGCGAAGTCGTGGGAGCACGTGTACGAGTTGGTTCATCAATGGGCAGCGAAACGGAAGTCTATTTAGTCATGGATCTTGTAACAACCCGTTGGACTAGCAATATCGATGCTTCGACTCACTGAAAATCAGAGGAAATTCACGAGAAAATGCGGTGGTCCCCTGCGTTCGCCCTCCGCTAGGCGAAAGGAAAGTTATCCTGGAGAGCGTTCCTCTTCGAAATGTAATTCCTTTGGCAGGGAAATTTCGAATCTTTTCGCTTTCATCCGGTTCTTTTTCAATGCCGAATAATGACGCTGCCACATCTTCGGTAGTTTTCAAATGCTGGGGCAAGATCGGATCTTGTTTAAGCACGACCTGAAAATAAGATCTCGCGAGGCTGAATTTAGCTCGTTCTTGGTAGTGCTTGGTCATGCCCCGGTTCACGCCGAAGAAAACGATTATCATGAACACGCTAGTGCTAACCGCCAGGCCCGCCGCATGCCAGTAATTGTCAAAGATCAGAAACGGTTCGCGCACGAAAAGCAGCGTGCTTGTCTGGATTAGACAAGCGATCAAAACGAGTATTGCCCCCGTTACAAAGTCCGCTTTTTGTGACGCTAGGTTCTGGATTTGAGTGACATTAAACTCAAGATACGTCTGTGAAACTTTGGCGATCAGATCGGGCGAAAGGCGAGCGACACCCTTCAGCACAAACATTACGCCGGTAAAGCCCAATATTGCAGAGACAACGCTTGCGAAACGGTCGATCAACACGCGACGTGCTCCCCTATCAAAAATTGCCACCGCTGCGAGTCTCACAACTCGCAGAGAGCCAGACCCATACCGCGATTATCATCTAGGAGTCAATCGAGGGCGATTTTTTCGGCGAACTCACCGCGATCGGAGCAGTCGGATAATTTAGCCGAGCGAGCGATCTGTCGATCGCTCGCTCGGCCGTGTGAACAGAAGGAAACTAGTTCTTTGGCTGGGAAACGACGCGTAAATAAGGCTTGAGCGTTTTATAGCCCTGCGGATACTTCTTCTTGGCATCCTCGTCAGAAACCGATGTGGGGATGATGACATCCTGGCCCGGTTTCCAGTTGACCGGCGTCGCGACCGTGTGCTTGGCGGTAAGCTGCACCGAATCCAGCAGGCGCAGCACTTCATCGAAGTTGCGGCCTGTGCTCATCGGGTAGACGAGCATCGCCTTGACCTTCTTGTCCGGCCCAATGACAAACACCGAGCGAACCGTCTGGTTGTCCGCCGCCGTACGTTTGCCAGGAGTCTCGCTGGCCGGAAGCATGTCGTAGAGCTTGGCGACCGTCAGGTCCGCGTCACCGATGATCGGGTAATTCGGGGCATGCCCCTGCGTCTCCTGAATGTCTTTGGCCCAGTTTTTGTGATCACTCACCGGGTCGGCGCTGAGTCCGATGATCTTGCAGTTGCGCTTGTCGAACTCGGGCTTGAGGCTCGCCATGTAGCCAAGCTCCGTCGTGCAAACGGGAGTAAAATCCTTCGGATGCGAGAAAAGAATCGCAAAGCTATTGCCGATCCACTCGTGAAAGTTAATTTTGCCTTCGCTGGTGTCAGCCGAAAAATCCGGCGCCACATCACCTAATCTAAGGGCCATGATAGTTCTCCTTTCAGCACGAAATGATTTGCACTAAGGGCTACCGCGAATGCGAGCTTGGGTCAATACATAAAGAGAGATTAACTAGAGCTTAACCTCTGGCCCTACCCGTGGCTGCTTGAAATCACCCGCCCACTCTGTTTACCCTTCCTCCACCACGGGTCGGATGACAAACTATCTCTTGGGTAAATCCTTCAGCGCTTCCTTCAAATAAGTTTGATCTACGTACTTCGCCACACCGCCGAGTTGGCCCTTGGCGCCAACCTGATCCATGTAAATCCGGATGGCATACTCGGTTCCTTTCAAACTAAGATCGGCGTCGGGATGCCAGATTTGATGCTGGGTGTAGTATTCCCAGCCCCGGCGTGCGTGGCTGGGCTTGAGGAGCATTTCTCGGGCCAGAAAATCGATCGCCGCCTCCTTATTCTCGTACATCCACCGGTGGGTCAGAGCTAAGGCTTTGATAAAGCGAACCGCCAGAGAGCGGTTCTTTTCGGCCCAGGATCTTTTGACGGCCAACGCGCTCAATTCAAATTCCGGAACCGCATCGATGAGCCGGCCAACCACGTTGAATCCCGCTTCTTCCGCGACATAGTTGAGCGGAATCGCTACGGTGGTCGCCGCGATTTGACCGGATTGGAGCGCAGCTAAGTTGGCGGAGGAACCGCCGGCAAGAACGAGAATTTTATAATCGCGCGGATACTCCAACCCCTTCACCTTGAGCGCTTGCTTCATCGCGGTGACCGTCCCGCTCGTCAATGAAGAGGCGCCAAAAGTGGCGCCGCGCAAATCTTCAATGCTTTTGTATTTTTTTCCGGCAACAATGTCATGTGTCAGGCCATTGATAACGCCGCCGATCATGACCAGATCGAGTCCTCGCTCCGTTGCCTCGTAAAATGCTTCGGCGCCGCCCGAGCCGACCTGTAGGGATCCGGCCGCGAGCGCTTGGACATTCATCGGCGTGCCCCGCAG
>VBKX01000561.1:0-2444 GCA_005879435.1 Deltaproteobacteria bacterium | reverse complement strand
GGCCCATAGTGGTCCATAGCCCAAGGTCTTGCTCGACGCGCCGAAATAAATCTTAGGCTTGTCCTGTGCTCGCGTCACAGAAAAAAACACCGCGACAGTCAAGAGCGTTACTGCAATTCGGATACTGAGAATGATAGAACTCCACCCCTTCCGTGATTTTGCAGGTCGACCGGAAATGCGCCGACAAATACACTCAAGCGCAATCGTCGGGTAGCGAGATTACGGATGCACGGTTTCTAAAAACCAATCCGTCGGAATCTCCCGCCCCACACCCTTTGCCTTGGCTTCATTGAAAACCGCGGCGCCGACGGCGGCGAATTGCAGGCCGATGCCGATGTTGTTGAGAAAGCACGTCGACTCCGCGGCGCTGGCGCGGCCGGAGACTTTACCCGAGACGAGATCCTTGAGCGCCGGCGCCGATAGCCAAAATGGATGCTCGACTTTTACCTCGTGCGCGTGGGCTGGACCCTTGCCAATGATATCGATCGCATCATGGGCTTCGATGCCTTCTTCGCCGTATCCGGCGATAAAATTTTTCGGCGCATGTTGATGCGCGTGAATCACCAACCGGTCGATTCGGCGGATCGTTTCGTCGCCGAGCTCGGGCACGCGCACGCAGGTTAAGTGAAGTCCTGCCTTCACCCAGTCTGGATTTACTACACGGCTCAAAGAATTCGTCGTTGTGGCGATAATATCGGCGTCGCGCACCGCTGCTTCGGGACTTTCAGCCGCTCGCACTTCGGCGCTGACTTTGGGCTGAAGTTCTTTGACGAATGCCTCGAGGTTGGCCTTGGTCGGGCTGAATACGTTGACTCTTTTTATCGGCCTCACTGCGCACATCGCCGGCAAGTGACTGCCTGCCTGCCAGCCGGAACCGAACAGCGCCAGGGTGCTGGCATCCTCGCGAGCAAGGTAGCGCGCGGCCAGCGCGCTGCTCGATGCGACCCCGGGAAACATCGCCAGAGGCTCGCCGGTGACGGTTGAAAACAACATGACCAGACCGACGTATTTCTCGCCGGGAGCCGAGGGAATCTTGGTTTTAATCACCCGCCCGCCCTGATTATTCCAGCGAATGATGTCGGAGTTGATGCGCATGGCGACGATCGGCGGATCGTAAAGCCCGGCTTCCATGGATTTGAACGCGTACACACCGCTTTCGCTGGATGAGGGTATCACCAAATCCGTGCGCGGCCGATTGATCGCCGTGCCTTTGGACCAACTGCGGTAGGCGCTCTCCAGAGCGTCGATGCACGTGTTGATGGATAGAAACGATTCGATTTCTTCGTTGCTGAGTATAAGCATCCTGTTGGCATATCAACGCCCCGCGCCATCGTCAAGAAATCCGCTTGCATATCCGCGGGCAATATTCTTGACTGAGACAGACGGATTCGACTAGCTTGGGCTCACGGAGGATCGGCTCATGAATGTTAACACAATCGCACTCCTTCATCCCGGCAACATGGGAGTAACGATCGGCGCCGCCGCGGCGACGAGCGGCGCGCAAGTGGTTTGGGCGTCAACCGGGCGGAGTCACGCTACCGGCAAACGGGCCGGCAACGCGGGGCTAAAGGACGTAGTGAATGTCAGCGACGCCGTCAGACAAAGCCAAGTGGTTTTATCCGTCTGCCCGCCCCACGCGGCGGTAGATGTTGCCCAAGAAGTTGCGGCGATGAATTTCCGCGGTGTCTACGTCGATGCTAACGCGGTATCTCGCGCCACGGCCGAAGAAATCGGCGGTATCCTCACCAAATCCGGCGCAAGTTTCGTCGACGGAGGCATCATCGGCTCGCCGGTCAAACAAGCCGGAACGACCCGGCTGTATCTTTCCGGTGACCGCGCTGAAGACGTCGCACGGCTCTTTGCCGCGAGCATGCTCGATGCGCGAGCGATCGGCAACCAACCCGGCGCCGCCTCAGCGCTGAAGATGGCCTACGCTGCCTGGACAAAATCTACCGACGTCTTGATCCTGGCGATTCGCGCATTCGCCGCCCATGAAGGCGTCGAAAAGGCCCTTCTCGATGAATGGTCGGTATCGCAACCGGCGCTCGCGAAGAAATGTGATCGGGCCGCGGCGGTAGCGGTCCCCAAGGCGTGGCGCTATGTCGGCGAGATGAATGAGATCGCCGCGGCCTTCGAAGCCGCCGGCCTACCGAAGGGATTTCATCTTGCCGTCGCTCAGCTCTGCGAGCGATTGGCGTGTTTTAAAGATCAGACCGATCCTGCTCCGACCGTTGCCACCGTGATCGACATCCTAGCTCAGCGGGCGGGGTACCGCCTTTGAGGAAATCAGGGACTTCGGTTAACCCGAGCTGTCAGTTTCTAACTACGGCATTCCCGCGGACAGAGTTTCGCGAGTGATCTCGTTACCGAGGGATACGTCCGTGCCGATTTGAACCTAAAAGCCCTCGACTACGCCAAAAGATATTGGGGATTGACATGGGTTT
>VBKX01000560.1 GCA_005879435.1 Deltaproteobacteria bacterium | reverse complement strand
TGACTTCCTGGGGTTGGTCCATGACCTTCTTGATGAGTGCCTCCAATTCTTCACCAGGCGTCGGATCGACGTCCATCTTGGCCTTTTCGGTTTCCACGAGCAGCTCGGTGTCCTTGAACGAACGAAGATAAGCTTCGCGCAGAATTTTCAGGCGTTCGGCCGGCGTGCCAGGAGTGACGAGCATGGGCCGCCCCAGGTCGCCGCCGGTTAACATGACCTGCGCCACGCGCCGACTGACGTCGGAAGATTTGTACTCGTCGAACAATTCATAAATGGTCGGCGTATCCGGCAGGCGCGCGTCGCGTTTGCCGCCGGTCTGGACGATATGACGGTCGAAATCTTTCTTGTGCCAACTGTTGAACGGCTCGCGGCCGAAATGCGCCGAAATGTTATGCGCGCGGCAAACCACTTCGCCTTTTTCCACCGCGATATCGATCTCGGCGCCGCCAGGATAGCCGAGCACGGTGTTAAATTTAGCGCCGATCGCGTCTTCCAGCAGTTTCGCCAATAAATAGTCGGTGCTGACCGTGCCGGACGAGCCGCATTTCGGCGCCTCTTTGGCCTTCACGATGTCTCTTATGGATTTGTACGGCGCATCCTTGCGCATATAGAGGAGCACGGTTTCGCTCGCCGGCGAGCCGATCCAGCCGAATTTACGGACATCGAATTGAACTTCTTTCCGTCCGACCAACTGGTCCATGTAGATATTGTACTGCACGATGCCCAGGGTCAGGCCGTCGGGCTTTGCGACATTGGCGACATAGTTCGCCGCGACCAGCGAGCCGGCTCCCGGCATATTCTGCACGACGATTTCGGGATTTCCTCCGATGTACTTGGGCATGTATTTGGCGAAGATTCGCGCCCAACGGTCGTAGAATCCGCCCGGGGTCGAGCCGACGATCAGCCGGATGGTTTTGCCTTTGTAAAAAGTTTCTTGCGCGCCGATCATTGCGGGGTTGCAAAGGCGGATCACCGCGACAATCAGAATGGCGACGGCAGATTTTCTCATGAGCTTCTCCCCTGAAAGAGTTTGTTCGGCGCTGCGTGAAGGATTTATTTTACGCGGTACTCCTTGACGACGTCTTCGTTGAGCTCCAGGCCGAGTCCCGGTTTCTCGGTCAGCGTAATCCAGCCGTTGACCGGACCCGGCAGATCTTTGTAGACGGTATTTGCCGTGAGCCAGTTGTTCACATGAATCTCGGCACGCCAGCCATTGGGCACCGCCGCGTGTAAGTGAATATCGAAGTGATCGCCGTTGCCGACCGGTAAATTGAATGCATGAGCCAGCCCTGCCGCCTTCATTCCCATGGTGAATCCGCCGACCGACAGCACGTGGATATTTAGGAAGTCGACGGCGTCCTGCTTGACTAGATCGGCGAGCTTGAAAAAGTTCTCCCACTGGCTGGCAGCGATGGGAATGCTCGTTTGCTTGCGCAACTGCGCCAGTAGATGCGGGTCATTGTGCACGATCGGCTCTTCGAACCACATGAGGTTGTAAGGTTCGAAGCGTTTGCACCAGCGCACTGCGGCGTCGAGCTTCATCAGACAATTCGCGTCGGCCATCAATTCCACGGCGTCGCCCACCGCATCGCGAACCGCGCCTAGGCGCGACTCATCTTCAGCTGGATTGTCTTCGCGGTGCTCGCCGCTCGCTCCGGCAGGATCCATCGCGCCGCGAATGTTCGAGCGCCCAACTTGAATCTTGAGCCGTGTTTCTCCTTTGGCCACCCAATATTTTGCCGCTTCCGCCAACTCGTCTCGATTATAGGCGCGAAGTCCGAAAGTAATGTAAGCCGGTATGGATTTCTGGGCGCCGCCCAACAGACGCCAGACCGGCGCGTTATAGAATTTGCCCTTGATGTCCCACAGCGCGACGTCGACCGCGCTCGCGGCGAAGTTCCAAACACCGGCGTGGGCGCGGGTATTATATTTCCAAAGCATCTGGTGCATCAGGCGCTCGTTTTCCAGGGGGTCTTGGCCCTTCAAAAACGGCGCGAGATCCTGCTGGATGAATGCAGTGGTGGCGGAGTGCATGAACCCGCCGAATTGTGAAAGGCCGACGAGACCATTGTCGGTTTTGACTTTCAAAATGCGCACCGCCGCGCGCACGGGCTGTTTGAACAGCGGCGGCGTGACGGGAATATTTTGCAATTCAACTATTTCAATGTCGGCAATCTTCAAAGTGTTGCTCCTTTACCTCTCTCAATTGGTTTGACTCAAGTTTGTTGAAATGATTTCGACGTAATCGCCGCAGTCCGTTTATAGGCTCCGGCGGTGCCGTCGCGTTAAAGCCCGGCCATAATAATCCGTGTGGTTTGTCTCCGGCAAGATCAAAATTTGCCGCCTGATGCGACGTTGCCGAGAGCGTCAACGGCACAAGCGGCGGGAGACCGCGCATTGGTTTGAAACTGAAGGGTATGCCCAAACGGTTGCGACCGAAAAAACGAGGACTGCCACGTGATTCTCTCTCGTCTATTCGTTGCTGTCGCCGCGGTGTTAGATTTTTTCCGACATCCATCGTGTGTGCTCGAAAGAATAAACGCCGGTCACTAAAATTGCCTGCCTCGATGAAGCCTCCTCTACGGATTGTCCGACATGTCGACGGATGCTTTTTCCCCACTGGTTGTATCGGAAAGTCACACAAGCCGTCGCGTTAACGAGCATCGTGACGCGCTGAAAATTTTGAGAATTGCTTCGTTGCAAGCGCTGGCATAGGCCTTGCTGTCTTTGATCAATAATGGATGTTTCGTCGGTCAACTGAGATGGCATTCAGTCGATGTGAAATAGCGAACTTTGGAGGCGTCGAACATGGACACGAATATCTGGATTGTCATCGTCGTTCTTCTTGTAGGCGTTATTGTTTTTCTCGCTGGATTGCTTTTCACCCAGAAGCGACGCTCCCAGCAGTTGCAATCCCGTTTTGGGCCGGAATACGACCGTGCT
>VBKX01000090.1 GCA_005879435.1 Deltaproteobacteria bacterium | reverse complement strand
GGCTCGATGAATTCGCGAAGCCCAGCAATCGACTCCCGCACATGCCCGTCTGCGTCGATGATTTTGTAGTTTGTCATGACTCGCTCCTATTCTGTGGCACGCCTTATTTGCCGAGCGCTTGCGCTCCGGCTCCGGCAAAAGTCGCGCAAACTTTTGTTCCCCACCAGAGCTCGAACATATTGCCGAGCCTCGGCCTTCGTCAAGCGATTTTATCGCAGGAAATAGAACGCGCCGATGCGAATCCGTCATGGCGATCGATAGCTGTGGCATCGCTACCGCTGGAAATTTTATTCCATGCTGAATGTAGCGTCTCGACCAATTTGCGCGTTACGCCCGCTCGCGGCGTCACCTGCGGCGGCGCCTTGATGCGCCGCGCGGCAACCACGCTGATCTCGCGCTGCAACTTGTCGTCGACCTCGTTTGCCACAACCTTGGAAACTTTGTGCTGTGCGTAAATTTGACCACAAACTCGGGCGAGCTGAACAGCCGGAAAGAAACTGGGGTGGCGCTGCAATTTTTTTTATCGTCGCTCATGCGTTAGGCAATGTGAGGCTGATGGCGCAACGGCTGGCGAAATCAACACTTGACGGACCTTATCAACAATTTATTCACACTCTGTTGTGGATAATCTCGCATCCGACAAAACCGACGCGCTGATTTTTTTCTTCTCCTTGTGCTAACGCTGGTGTACTCTTCACTTTAACTTTTCACGCACTGTACTGTAACTGTTCGTCAACCTGTTCGAAACACCTCGTGCTTGGTCTACAAGGAGAAAAACCATGGGCTTGATTTGTCGGCGCTGCGACCGGATTACAAAACAGAGACTCTATCACGTCACCACCGAGGACGGCGGCGTTGTTTTGCTTAACATGCTTGTATGCTCTTCATGTGCGCGACTGGCGATGAAGTTGGGACTTCCCACCGTGCAAATGGGTTCGGCGAAAAGAGCCGAAAAGATAAAACGGCCGTCGGTAATGACGGACCTGAAGCAACGATCTATTCAGCCTTGACCGTCGAATCTCTGACTCAACGTTTCACGGAAGCGATCAGTGATTCTTTGTCGCCTGTCGAGGTTCCTCAGATTTAGTTCAGTCTCGAAGAAGCGTCGACTCTTGAGCGCGATTGCGGATTCAAGATCGATATAGCGGTTCAAGTCCGGGCTTCGCTCACGCCAAGAGCAGCTGCGGCAATGGGCTTCCCTGAGATTGTGCTATAGACGAGCGCCGCAGAGGCCAAGAGAATAACGCCCATGATGATCATGAAACCGTCGTAGCTGCCGGTCATGTCGAAGGCAAGGCTCGCAAGCATCGGACCTCCGGCGGAGCCGATCTGGTGGACGATGAAACTCAAGCCCAGGATGACTCCCGCCATCCTCGGTCCGACAATCTCGTAGAACATCACATTTTGCACTGCAATCGTGCCGAAGGTGGGTCCCATTGCGAGTGCCACGACGGCGTAGAAGAAAAGCTCGTTCGGCATATCCAGGGCAAGGACCAATGTGCCTAAGCCGCGCACAAGATAGGTGAGAGCGAGCACTTGCGCCCGCCCATGTCGGTCCGAGAGCCAGCCGAAAAACAGCGCCGACACCGCCGCCGCTCCGCCAAAGACGCCGACAGCGATAGCTCCGGTTGCGGCATCGAAACCTTTGCTCAACGCGATCGCCACAAGATGTACGGTCTGAAACAAAGCTACACCGCAGGAAAATCGCGCCGCGAACATCATGATCATCGAACGATCGCGCAGGTAGGGAAGGCAGCTTCCCCAACTTGCGCGGTCCCGCCGGGCAGTCGCAACATCATTCGGGTCGCGCGCACCCAGCCAGCCCAAAGGAAATGCAACCGCAACGAGCAGCAGACTGCTGGCCAGTGCCGCAGCGCGCCAATCGAATCTCTGAATCAGGAAATACAGCAGTGGGGAAAAGAACACCGGGCTTAAAGGTGAAGCCGTTTGAATGACGCTAACGGCCAGCCCTCGACGATTCGCTTCATAGTGCTTGGCGACAAGCAGCGAGATGATGACGAGTCCGGCCGCTCCCTTGGCCAGGCCGACGGTGATGCCGTAGAAGAGCGACAGTTGCCACAAGTTTTGCGAAAGGCTCATGCCGAAAAAACCTCCCGCCATGAGAAGAATCCCTGCAAGAATGACCCGGCGCGCACCCAGGTCGTCGGCCAGTTTACAGCCGAACTCCGCCTCGATGGGTCTCAGAAACAGGCTGAACGAATTCATGCCGATTGATGTTATCGTTACGACGCCGGCGCAGAGGAGCAGAACTATGTTGCGGGAGAGTGGCATGTTGGGAGCAGCGCGATCTTGACAGCTATGCCAGATCAACGCGGAAATCACCACAGAATGGCACAAAAATTTGGTGTGGCAGCAGAGGATTGGATGAAGCTCAGTCAATAACTCACGCCTGACCAATCACCGACTACATCGACGAGAAATACGGCGTCGAAGAAGCGGAAAAAAATACGCCGCGTGGGACAAGCTGGTGCAGCAACTGTTTGTCAGACGATAATAAGTCAATGCGGCTAGGTCCGCCTCCTTCCCCGCCGATCGCTTACGTCGGTTTCCAGCTAGATCGCACAGGCTCGGCGTGGACAAAGGCCTGTGGCCATCTCTCAATTGTTGTATTGCAAGACCTGACCCTGGCGCCCTGCTGGCGCCCTGTATGGGATATCTCGCAGAGGCCTTTTTTCCGGCCGGCACGTTGAACCTTGAACCTTGAACGGACTGTAAGGCCTCCGGTCGCTCAAGCTTACTTTGCGATCGTCCGGAGAGTTTCCATTCGAGTGACAAGATCTTCAGCGGTTTCCCCGGGCGGCAAAAATTGCGCGTAAATCGCGATCTCCGCTGCGCCGAGTTTCCTCGCCGCCGCGAAATCTTCGCCGATCTGCTCGAGCGTCCCGGTAAACTCGGTCCGTTCTTTTTCAATGGGCGTTTTATGAATTTCGACGCCCGCGGTAATAATGAGCTCGAGCGCGGAGGCATCGCGACCGGCCTCTTTAGCCATGTTCTTGATGCCATCAAACATCGCTCCGACGTCGCTCAGCGGAATACCCACCGGCAGCCAGGCGTCGGCAACGGCGGCCACGCGTTTCAAGGCGGAAGGCGTAAATGCCGCCATATAGATTGGCGGATGAGATTTCTGCACGGGCTTTGGCCCGATGAACGATTTTGCAATCCGATAATGCTTGCCTTGAAACTCCACCGGATCGGTCGTCCAGATTTTCTTGAGTATCTTGATCGCCTCATCGGCGCGTTTGCCGCGATCCGACCAAGGCGCGCCCGCTGCTTCGTATTCATCCGGCGACCATCCGATGCCGAATCCCGCCCGCAGCCGTCCGAATGACAAAACATCTAGAGTGGTCAGCCGCCGGGCCAACAAAACCGGATTGTACCAGGGAAGGTTGAGCACAC
>VBKX01000558.1 GCA_005879435.1 Deltaproteobacteria bacterium | reverse complement strand
CCCGCTATCCGAAGTTGCCCCATGACGTGCCGACGCTCGATTTCAGCGGCTTCGCGGTCTATACGCACGCTGACGTTCCCAACGCCGTCATTACGTCCATTTGCGTTGCGTTGGAAGCGAGAAAAGAAAGAATCGGCTGGCAGGAACCAGGCCCGCTGCCCCTGGAACGCATGTGCCGCGATACGTCCGACGGCCCGCTGGTGATTCCACTGCATCCCGCGGCAGAGCGCTTTTGGCGCGCGTGCGGTTATTTAAGTTAAGCGCGATCTAAGAAGAATATTGGAGTCGACAACGAATCGGCGGCGGAGTAATCTCGAAGGCGATGATTCATTCTGATCAATCCACACATACCGTGCGCGGGTATTGCGCTCTTTGCACAGCGCATTGTGCGAGCGTCGCAACGGTTACAGATGGCAAAGTAGTCCGTCTCGACGCTGACCCCGATCATCCCAACGGCGGCGTGTTCTGTCTCAAAGGCAAAGCCGCGCCCGAGCTTGTCTATCATCCCGATCGCCTCAACTACCCGTTGAAGCGAACGCGACCTAAGGACGAGGCGGATCCCGGATGGCAAAGGATCGGCTGGGACGAAGCGCTCGACGACATCGCGCGGCGTTTAATCGCGATTCGCCAAAGTCACGGGCCGCGCGCAGTGGCGCTGGCCAAGGGAACGGGTGGCGGCACATCGATCTCCGACGCCGAGCGTTGGCTGGCGCGCTTGCTGAGCAGTTTCGGCAGCCCCAACTGGACGACGACGACCCATGTTTGTAATTGGCACAAGGATACGGGCTTCAGTTACACGTTCGGCGTAGAGATTCCGACGCCCGACGTGGCGCACAGCAACGCGTTTTTACTTTGGGGGCACAATCCGAGCTCGACGTCGCTTATTCTGGCGCATGACATCGTCGAGGCGAAAAAGCGCGGCATGAAAATCGTCGCGGTCGATCCGCGCCGTGTCGGCATCGCCGCCCAGGCTGACGTGTTGTTGCAGGTGCGACCGGGGAGCGACGGCGCGCTGGCTCTAGCGCTGATCGACGTGTTGATCAAGGAAAAACTTTTCGACGAAAGCTTCGTGCGCCAGTGGACTAATGGAACCTTTTTGCTCCGACTCGATCGCGGCAGCGCTCTGACGGAAGACGATCTGACGACGAATGGAGCGACTGACCGATTCGTAGCGTGGGACGAGATCACCGATGCTCCGGTCATCTATGATTCTGCCCCTGGCAGCTTTGAGCGCCAGTGCGTTCGTCCAGCGCTCGTGGGAGAACGCCGCGTGGTGACCGAGGATGGGAGCACAATATTATGCGAGCCCGCGTTTGCCCGCTTGTCTGCGCTCGCCGCGGAATTTTCCGCCGAGAGGTCGTCGGCGATTACCTGGGTATCGGCAGACAAAGTTCGTCAGGCTGCGCATATTCTGGCGGCGAATCGACCGGTGAGCATGTTCATGCACAACGGCGTCGGCCAGCATACCAACGCCACGCAAACGAGCCGGGCGATCGCGACTCTCTACGCGCTGCTCGGCGATTTCGATCGAGCGGGCGGAAACGTTGTCTTTCCCAAAGCGCCGCTGAATGTCGTGTCGGGAAAAGAATTCCTGCCGAAAGCGACGGCCGAGCAACGGATCGGCCGCGAGCGTAAACCTCTCGGTCCACCCGCCAAACCCGGTAACTGCGCGGCCTACGATATTTTCACCGCGGTTCTCGAAGGCCGGCCGTACCCGGTGAAAGCGCTTTTGAATTTCGGTTCGAACACGATCATGTCCACCGGCGACTCACAAAGAGCGCGCGAAGCATTTCGCGCGTTGGATTTTGCGGTCGCCGCGGAATTGTTTATGACGCCCACGGCGGAGTTGTGCGACTATGTGCTGCCGGCCACGAGCTTTCTCGAAATGGCCAACACGTCAAACGATTTCAAGCATCGACAGCAAGGGCGGCGTTCGGATACTTGGGTTGTATTTGAGCTCGCCAAACGGCTCGGGTTAGGCGGAAAATTCTGGCATGGCGACATTGATGCGACTTGCGAACATGAGCTCGCGCCGACCGGCCTATCACTGACGCAACTCAAGTCGGCACCCGGCGGTATCACGGTTTCGGCACAGCCGCGCTATCAAAAATTTTCCACTGTGGATCAAAGCGGTAAGCCACGCGGCTTCAACACGCCGGATAGGAGAGTGGCGATTTATTCGCACGCCTTCGCAGCGCACGGTTTTGCTCCGCTGCCCGAGTACGTGGAGCCTATGATGAGTCCCGTGAGTCGCCCCGATATTGCCGGCGATTATCCGCTGGTGCTGACCAACGCGAAATTTACGACGTACATTCATAGTCAGCTGCGCGGCCTGCCGAGTCTGCGCAAGGCGTCACCACATCCGACGGCCGATATTCATCCTGACACCGCCAGCCGTTACGGCATTGCAAACAAAGCATGGATGATCATCGAAAGTCCGCGCGGCTCGATTCGCGCCAAGGCGCGCGTCAGTGACGCGATCGCGCCCGGTATCGTCTGTTGCCAACATGGCTGGTGGCAAGAATGCAAGGAACTCGATCTGCCGGGCTACGATTCCTTCGGCGACGGATCCGCAAATCCAAGTCTTCTGATCGGGTCCGATATTGCCGACCCGATCAGCGGCTCGCTTCCTCACCGGTCATTTTTGTGCCGGGTGAAACCGGCGTCCTAGTGGTTCGCCGCAAAGCGTGATTCGATCCAAACTCGCGCATTGACCCGGCAGTGAAGTCTCGCCGTACGACGTGGTTTAAAATGATTGTACGACGGCGCCTACGGCACCGAGCAGGACGATGCTTCCGAGCGCCCACGCGATCCTGCTCGTGAGCACTCGATCTTTGGCAAGTCGCGCGACGAGCGGCAAATTGATCAGCGCGCTCATCGCGGACGCGAGGATCGCTCCGGTTCCTGCTACGCGCGCCGGCAGCGTTCCCGCGGTTGCGAGGTTTGCCGCCGAGGCGACGGCGCTCGCGCTTGAGACCGCGCCGCCAATCAAGCTCACGGCGTAGAATCCAAACTGCCCAAGGAGTCGTTGCGCGAGCGAGCCGGCGACTTCGAGAGCGAGAAAAATCAAGCCGAACTTGAGTGCCGCCGTAAGCGAAAAGGGCGACTGGAGCGCGGACAACAGAGTCGATCCCGGTGCGTCATCGCCGGCTGGCGGTGCTTCCCCAACGTCGCTGTGAACGCAATTCTTGTTACGTTTCGGCTGCATTCCAATAGCGACCGCTGCGCCGATCAACATCAGCGCGAGCGGTATGCTCGAATCGAGCAGCACCGCCGGCGCGAAGAAGCCGAGGATCACAGCGTTGCGGATCAGCATTGCCGCCGTCGCGAAGATGACGCCTCGGTAGGTGACCTCGGCGAGCTCGCTATCGTACGACCGCGCGCGCTGAGTAAGCTCGGTGACGGTCACCGTGCTGTTGACGAGACCGCCGAGAAACCCGGTCAGCTCGATGCCACGCGCGCCGTAAAGTTTCAGCAGGACATAATTTGTAAAACCCAGAGCCGCGATGAGCAGCACGGTGATCCAGGCGGACCGTGGCTCGATGAGGCCCCAGGGATCGACGCTTCCGTAAGGTAAAATGGGATAAGCGACAAATGCTAGGATCGCCAGCAAAATCGCCGAACGCAGTTCCGACTCGGTCAACGCGCGGCTGAATCCGGCGAGCGGCTCTTTCCAGGCGAGCAACGCGGCCGTTGCCACGCCGAGCGCCGTCGGCGTGAAGGTATGTCCCTGACCCGCGAGCAAGCCGATAAACGCTGTGACCAGCAGCGCCGCAGAGGTGGTGATTTCGGCGCCCTCGTTGGTCCGAATAGTCTCGATGTTGAGGAATATGACCAGGATGCCGACCAATCCCAGGGCGAGTAGCGAGTACGATTCGCCGAGCAATCCACCGACTGCGCCGAGGGCGGCAACAAACGCGAACGTGCGAAGCCCCGCCTCTTTGCGCCGGCGCTCGCGCTCGATGCCGATGAAAAGACCGATGGCCAATGCCAGGGCAAGCCGCGCCAGGGTCGGTAGATAGGGCCACGAGGGAAATTCGGTAAACATCCGCCGAGGGTAATAAAACGAGAGCGCTCGCTGCCTGAACTAGTCGATGTCAAGATCCGCGCAGTAAAAATTATGCCGCATCCGCGGCACCGGCACAATCCTGCAATAATTGGCAATCGCCGATCAGCTCATTAACCTGCCGCCCGAGACGTTGAGCGATTCTCCCGTGGTGTGCGACGAGTCACTCGAAGCGAGGAACAGCGCGGCTTTGGCGACCTCGTCGTGCTTGGCGTATTTTCTGAGCGGCGTGAGCTCCAGCACTTGTTTCTCCAGCTGTGAAAACTCCATTCCCAATCCTTTCGCTCTTTCGGCGTACATTTCCCGAAGGTCCGGCTCGTCCATGCCGCCGGGACAAATCACGTTCGCACGGATTCCATACGGCCCGGCTTCTTTGGCAATCGTCTGCGTTAAGCCAACGAGACCCCACTTGGCGGCGCAGAGCGAGCCCCGCAACGCCATGCCTTCTCTGCCGGCGGTGCCAGAGATGCTGACGATGCTGCCGCTCTTTTGCTTGACCATCTGTTTCAAGACCGCTCGGCAGCAAAGAAAGACCAGCTTTAGATTGTAAAGAATGACGTCGTCGAATTCTTTCTCGCTGATCTCGGTGACCG
>VBKX01000094.1 GCA_005879435.1 Deltaproteobacteria bacterium | reverse complement strand
GACTGCATCTGCTCGGGTGTCCCTTCGAAGAGGCGGCCGCAGCCCGCCGTAAACAGCGTGTCACCACAGAACAGATTATTCTCGAACAGATAGGCGACGTGACCGGTCGTGTGACCGGGAATGAAAAAAACTCTACCTTTCATCTCGCCGATCTGTATTTCATCGCCCTCATCGACACCGCGGCTCAATCCGGCGATTCTCGCGCTGTCACTCTTGTGTCCGTAGACCTCGGCTTTGTGCACTCCCAAAATCCCTTCATTTCCGCCGGTGTGATCGCGGTGATGATGGGTGTTGAGAATTGCAAGGAGCGGAACGTGCTCCTTGGCGATCCGGGCAATCACCGGCTCGGCTTCGGACGGATCGACGATGGCGGCATTTTTGGTTTTCTCGCAAACGAGTAGGTAGCCGTAGTTGTCACGAAGCAACGGAATCTGGACAATTTTCATTTCAATTTGGAATTGACCTTTCGAGTGTCGGTGAGATTCTAATCAAGCCCGCCAGCGGCTCTCAATGGCAATGTTTAACTTTGCCGGCCGCGTCGGCCGCCCCCGGTAGATTAACATTTTTGATCATAATGAATCAAAGTTGTCCAAATTTCTACTTCTAATTTTCATTAGTTACAAGAAAACGCCGTCAGCAAAGGTTCAAGTAGCCGAATTTTAAGAAGTCCTATTTTGCTCCTGCTGGCATATCTTTCGCTATTAACGCCCTTTTGCCAACGCAGCTAGAGAGTGATTGAAGCGGACTATCCGATTTAACTGTCAGTGCCTCTAAAAACTTTCGCAATCAAATAGTAGCGCGGACCCGAGATGCACAACCCAATAGCTAAACCGATAGAAGTCTTGCTGGTGGAAGACAATACCGGTGATGTTCGCCTGACCAAGGAAGCTTTCAAAGAAGGTAGGGTGCGTTTGAATCTCAGCGTGGCTAGAGACGGCGTCGAAGCGATGGCTTTTCTCCGCAAAGAGGAGACGTTCGCCAATACACCTCGCCCGGATCTCGTATTGCTCGATCTCAACTTGCCGAAAAAGGACGGTCGCGAGGTCCTCAGGGAAATGAAAAACGATCCCCAGCTGTTGAGAATCCCCGTGGTGGTCCTAACGACTTCGGACTCCGACGAAGATATTTTGGGCACCTACGGCCTTCACGCCAATTGCTATATTACTAAACCCGTTGACATGGACCAATTCGTCAAAGTCGTAAGACTGCTCGAAGAATTTTGGTTTGTCGTCGCTAAAATTCCGGCCGGGAGAAATGGATAAATGCTGCGGTTCGCACGGGTCGGTGTCCGAAGGGTATTTGTTTGCGCGCAAGCGCAGCGATTCTCATTCACCGTATTGGGTATCCAAAGCCACTGGGCAACAACGCAGCCAATCCCGAACGATCAACCGGGCTGAAGTGTTCACCTGTGACGAACATCCTTATCAAGCCACACTCCTAAAGTTGCGTCGATCTGAAATACTATGACGGGAAATCTGAACAAGGTACTCCTCATAGAGGACAATCCCGGCGACGCTTTGCTGTTGCGCGAAGCACTCATTGATCTCGGCGGCGCTCTGGTGCTCGATCTCGTTCATGTTGGACGGCTGGACGATGGGCTGCGGAGGCTAAGACAAGAGGAATTCGACGCTATATTACTCGATCTTTCGCTCCCCGACGCTCACGGCCTCGATACCGTTGCGCGCATGCAAGCCGCGGCGCCGCGATTGCCAATTGTTGTCCTCACGGGCTTGGACGACGATGCCGCGGCTTTGGAAGCGGTTCGCGCGGGCGCGCAAGATTACTTAGTCAAGGGCCAGATCGACGGCAGATTGCTCATCCGCGCGTTGAGGTATGCGATCGAGCGCAAACTCACTCAGGAAGAGATTCAACAACACCTCAGCCGAATGGCGACGCTCAAGGACATTAATATCGCTTTGACGTCGACCCTCGATCTTTCCGCGGTTCTGGAGGTGTTACTGCAAAAAGTCGCCACTCTCATGCCTGAATTTGCCGCTGCGGTCAGGTTGTGGGACGAAGAGCGATTGATCTTAAGTCCGGTGTCCTGCCGCAATTTTAACGACGCCGAATGGAAGGCTGAAGCCGCGCGGCCGGACTTTGAAAGTGATTTTACCGCTGAGGTGTTTCGGAGCAAAACGCTGGTTCTGGTCGAGCGCGCGCGAAACAATGCGCAAGCGGAACACGCGGCATTTTATCGCAAGCACGACGTCAACGCGTACCTCGGCATACCCATGTTGGTTGAGGAGCAAGTTCTGGGGGTGGTTTCCTTTTATGCGAGAGGGGACCGGAGTTTTAGCGCACAAGAAGTCGAATTCTTGAGTGCGCTGGCTAGCCAAGCGTCCGTCGCTATCCGCAACTCGCAGGTGCATGGGCAGATGAAACAATTAGTCGAGCGACTGGATCGCTCGAACCGAATTAAGGAAGAATTTCTGGGCGTGATTTCGCATGAACTTCGAACACCGCTCAATGTCGTCAAAGGCTACGTCCAGTTACTGCAGACAAGTTTTTTTGGGGAGCTCAGTCCCGAGCAAGATGTCGCCATTGAAAAAATCGCCGGGCAGACTAGGGATCAACTCAATATGGTTGACGGCATTCTGCAGGCCATCTCGATCGATTCCGAGGTCACTTCCGTGCGCGCTGACCCGGTTCCGTTACGCGATTTCCTCGATGAGCTTCAGTCCACGTATTTTTCTCTGCCCGACAAACCGCTCAGCTTTCGATGGAGCTATTCTGCGGCGCTTCCGCTTGTGACTACCGACAAAATAAAACTCAAGTACGTCCTGCAAAATTTGATCAACAATGCCATCAAATTCACCGATGAAGGGTACGTAACGGTGTCGGCGGCAGTGCTCGATTCCGACCCGACCCTGCTCGACCCGACCCTGCTGCCCGGCCAGCCGTTGGAAAACGCCAGAATCTGGCTGAAATTCGACGTGGCTGACACGGGCATTGGAATTTCCAAAGAGTTCTTGCCGTTGATTTTTGAAAAATTCAGTCAAGTCGACAGTTCCACAACAAGGGTTCATGGAGGTATTGGACTCGGCCTGCACATCGTCAAGCGCTGCATCGAACTCCTGCACGGCACGATCGAGGTCGATAGCGACTTGGGAAAAGGCTCAACGTTCTCGGTAAGGATTCCTTGTGAGATCAACGAGAGTGAACACCACGATGGGTCGTCCAGCAGTCGGTCAATAACCGAATCAAATGATCAAACCACCGGAGTGCCACGATGAAGAATGCACATACGCGCGTCTTCTCTCGATCAACTGCGTCCACGGATTCAGTCATGGCGATAGGCGCTAAAATTGACCCTGATGGAACTCCTTCAAATCAGTGAGGCGCTTCGTGATTGGCCAAGCGAGCATTACTAAAATCAAACGAGTGATCCAAGCGCTGAAGCGCCTAAGGTTTTTGGTGCCTTCCGGCCGCTCCCTGCCGGAAAAAGAATGGCAGCAACGGCACCGATTTTTGGTGGGGCTGACTTGGTTCCACGCTGCCGTCATCGCGCTCATCGGACCCATCTGTGGCTATGGCTGGGATTTCAGCCTGGAGTCGTTGTTTCGCGACCGCACGATTCTCCATGTCGCGGGCGAAGGATTAATCGTTGCGGTTTTCGCGTTAGTTGGCGGCCGGGGCACCGGCAAGCGCGCGCTCGATGCGACGCTCATCGGCTTCGGGTTAATGACCTCGTCCGCAATCTTTGTACACCTCTCGGGAGGCTACATCGAGCTCCACTTTCATTTCTTTGTCATGCTTATCTTCATTTCCCTCTACCAGGATTGGATTCCCTACCTTTTGTCGATCGCCTACGTGGCCATCCATCACGGCTTGGTCGGCGTTTTGCGGCCTGAGGACGTCTACAATCACCTGGCGGCGATCAACGCGCCGTGGACCTGGGCCGGCATCCACGCCTTTTTTGTGCTCTGGTCTTGTGTGGGCAGCTCCATCGCATGGCGTTTCAACGAGATCGCTTCCGCTCGCACCAAGCTGATCCTCCAAAGCGCGGGCGAAGGTATTATCGGCGTGGACCGGGAAAAAAAGATTACTTTCATCAACGCCGCCGCTGAAGAGATGTTTCTCCTGGAGTCTGGGACGAGCGTCGACAAGGATATCCGCGAGATTTTTCGCCACAGCGGCGTAGGTGGTACGAGCTTTGCCAACGACCTTTTGCCCGTTCTGAAGCCCCTCGATGACGGGATCGCCAGCAGCGGAAACCAAATTTTTCGGCGCAGAGACGGCGCGAGTTTTCCAGTGGACTATCACAGCGCACCGATTGTCGAGCAAGGTGAATTCACAGGTGTGGTCGTAACGTTCCGGGATATCTCGGAGCGTGTCCGCGCCGAGAAGTCGCTCAAGTCGAGCGAGGTAAGGTTTCGTGTGTTAGCAGAGACCGCAAACGACGCGATCGTCTCCGCAGACAGGCGGGGAAATATTATCTACTTTAACCGAGCCGCGGAACTTATTTTCGGATATCGAGCGCGTGAAGTCTCCGGCGCGCCTTTGATGATCCTGATGGCGGAAAGATTCCGGGACGCCCACCAGCAAGCAATCGCGCGATTCCTGGCGACGAAAGAAGAGCGGGTCGTCGGAAAAACGGTGGAGTTGGTCGGCCAGCACAAAGACGGGAGAGAATTTCCTATCGAGCTCTCACTGACCAGCTGGAAAGCAGGCGAGGAAACGTTTTTTACCGGCATCATCCGCGACATCACCGAGCGCAAGCGGACACAGGATGCTCTCGCTGAGAAAGCCGACGAGCTTGAGCATTCAAATCAAGAGCTGCAGCAGTTTGCCTACGTGGCATCGCACGATTTGCAGGAGCCGTTGCGCATGATCACGGGTTACACGCAACTTCTGGCGCGGCGCTATCAGGGCAAGTTGGACCAAGACGCCGATGAATACATCAATTACGCCGTCGACGGCGCGAAGCGGATGCAAACGCTGATCAGCGATTTGTTGACGTACTCTCGTGTCGGAACAAGAGGAAAATTGTTTGCTGCTGCGGATTGCGAGGCGATCTTGAAGACGACGCTCACCAATCTGCAGATCGCCATTCAAGAGAGCGGTGCGGTTGTGACCCACGACGGGTTACCGACCGTGGCCTGCGATGGCGGTCAGATCGGTCAACTCCTGCAAAACTTGATCGGCAACGGGCTCAAATACAGAAATAGCCGAGCTCCCGAGATCCACGTCGGTTGTAAACCCGAAGACGGCCATTGGTTGTTCTGGGTGAAGGACAACGGTATCGGCATCGATCCGCAATATGCCGAGCGCATTTTTGTCATTTTTCAACGATTACACACGCGCGAAGAATACCCCGGCACGGGGATCGGCTTGGCTGTGTGCAAAAAAATCGTTGAGCGTCACGGCGGGCGGGAAAAGGCTCAACATTTTTTTTCACCCTTCCGTTGGTTGAGTTTGCCGACTTGCAGCAGGCCGTGTAGGCTCCGACTGGCTTCGGTTCGATGGACCTGACGCCACGAGGGTGGCGCGCATGACGCATCGCCAGGCGCAACGGCAAACAAGATCGATTTTTTACGATCATTTCGGTAATTTTTACTGCCATCGCATCTCACCCGTAACGCGCACGCAATTCCCCCTTGACCCTGTCATCGCGATTTTCCTATAGTACGGCAACCATGATTCGCGCGGGTGTCGGTCAATCGCAACAGCAAGCGACCGGGCAGGCGGTTGAAGAAGCCGCCCGCCAGGCGCTAGCACGCGCGGGGATTTCGCGGGCGGACTTGGCCATTATGTTTTTCACCGCTGATCGCGCGGGTCACGCGCGCGATCTCGTATCGTCGCTGATTTCAACGGTGGGCACCGATTGCGTGGTTGGCTCCAGTGGCGCGGGTGTGTTGACGGGCGAGAGCGAGATCGAAGGCAGGGGCGGTGTCGTGGTGCTTGTCGTCGCCTCGGACGCAGTCATCGGCCGGCCATTTATTTTCGAACCTCTCAAAGGAAACGAAACCCACTTGGGCGCGAGCTTCGGCGAATTCGTCGCCAAGGCACAGGATAAAAAATCTCTCATGATCTTGTTGCCGGATTCCTATAACGGGAACCCGCAGGCACTGCTCCAAAGCATGGCGGACAAAGCCGGCTTTCATTCCGTGATCGGGGCGGGGTCGACGGAAAACGGCGAGGCGGGTGCGACGTTTCAGCTTTGCGGCGATAAAGTCGCCAGCAATTCTGTGGCCGGCGCTTACCTATCCGGTGAATTCGACGTCCATGTTGACATCACCCAAGGGTGTCAACCGATATCCGAACCCATGCTGATTACCAAGGCCGAGGGCAATCTGATTTACGAAATCAACGGCCGTCCCGCCATCGAAGCTTTTGCCAGGTTGCTAAAGGGACCCCTCGCCGAGGATATCCGCCGCGCCTTGATGGTCTTGTTCGTGGGTCTACCTGCGGATCGGCGGGAAAATAGCGTGGCGCCGGGCAAGTATCTGGTTCGCAATATTTACGGCTTGGACCCGGACAAAGGGGTCCTGGCTGTCACTGACGCAGTCAGCGAAGGCGAGGCGATGATCTTTACCATGCGCGACGGCCAGTGCGCGCGCGAGGATCTAGGTCAGATGCTGCGCCGGCAAGTTCAAGCTCTCGAGGGGAGAACGCCAGCTTTCGGCTTGTACTTTAACTGCTGTGCTCGCGGCAATTCTCTTTACGGTATTCCCGGAATCGATTCCGCTTATATTCGGCAGGCGCTCGGCGAGGTGCCATTGCTCGGTATGTTCGGCGGCTACGAACTGGCGCCGCTGGGGCGCGCCAATCACCTTTTTGCGTATACGGGCGTGTTGGCCTTAATCACTGAAACTGATTGACAGACAAAGGGTTGGAGTATGGAGTGGCGGAGTAATGGTTTTTACAACACTCCAACACTCCATCACTCCGATTTAGAAGTCCTTCGGTCAGCGTCCGATTCGCTTCCGCTTGTTATTCAGATAGTCGACCACGATGTAGTTGCCCATCTGGTCGGGCGTGGTGTAGAAAACGCGGCCGGTATTCAGCCGCGATAGCTGGTCGACGAAACCCTGCCGGTAAAAATCAGCGCCGAGCATAAACGTATTGATCTTGATGCCGCTCTGGGTGCAGCGCTTCACTTCTTTAAGCGTTTCGTGAACGATGCGGCTGTGCAGCAACGCCGAGCCCCAGCCGCTGTGCAGCCGGCCGCCGCGATCGAGTGTCGCCGCCGTCGGTTCGCCGTCGGTGATGAGGATGATCTGCCGATTGGCGCTGCGATTGGTCCCCAACAGTTGGCGCGCGTAGCGCAGCGCCTCTTTGATATCGGTGCCGTGCTCCATGAAGTAAGTCAGCGAAACGATCGACGGCAGATCCTCGGCCTGGATCAGTTTTGCGTTGGAACGAAACGCCACGAGGTGCAGCTTATCCTGTGGATACTTGGTTTGGATCAGACGATGCAGCGCGAGCGCCACTTTCTTGCCCGCGTGCAGGGCATCGTTCATGAGCATGGAATAGCTCACGTCGATGAGCAGCGCGGTTTCGCTCACTGTGGAATACTCGACCCGATGCACCGAGAAATCATCCGGCGCGATCCGCAGGGGTTCGCCTTTCTTGCGTTTTTCCAACGCGTTCAACAACGTTTCACCGATATTGACATTGAGCGGGTCGCCATACTCGTATTCTTTGGTCTCTTCCATGCGGTCGCCCTGGGAGCCGCGCGATGACGTGGCGTGATTACCCCAGCGGCCCTTGTTGAGCATCTGAAAGATCTCGCGTAGCGCCTTGTCGCCGATCTTTCTCATGCCCTTGGGCGTCAATCGAAGGCCATGATTCGTGCGCACGATGTAACCTTCGTCTTCGAGTACCTGCTCGACGCCTTTTAGATATTTGAGATGCTCGTAAGCCTCGTCGCCGAGAATCTCGCGCAACTCTTCGAGATTGAGCTCGGAGGGATCACCCATGCCGCGCTGACCCCAGCGAAGAAAGCGTTCGAGGCCGCGTAGTTGACTAAGAATCTGACCCGCCTCGCCCATGCCCATGCGCTGGGAGCCCTGAAAGCCAAACTGGTTCATGAGCTGTTCCAGCTGTTGCATTTGGCTCATCATGTCGCTCAGCTGCTGCAGCTGTTCCTGGGTCATGGAGTCGAGATTTTCCAACATGCTCTCGAGGTTGTTGACCGCGTTATCCATCATGCTGGGAAGATTTTTTAGAAAGTTTTCATCTTCCAAGAGTTTTTGCATGCGATCGAGCATGTCCATCAACGACTGCGGATCCTGGCCGCTCATCTTGGGCTTGCCTTGCATGCCACGCTCGGAGATCTGGTTTTGCAGCCGTTTTTGCAACTCTTGATACCGCTGGTAGGCCTCCCGCATCTTTTCGTTGAGCTCGTCCATGCGGTCGGCAAATTTCCCCGACATGCGCTCCATGAAGTTGCGCATTTGCTCGTGGTATTTCTCGAGTTTTTCCGCCAGACTGTTGAGCTTTTCGCTCAGCGCTTGTTGTTCCTCGGACGTGAGCTTGAAAGAATCGGGAGAATATTTGTTGAGCAGTTCGCGCCGCTTTTCGTCCGCCTCACGAAGAAAGTCGCGCATGCCTTTGACCGAACGCTGACCGTCTTCCGACGTAAAGCCGCGGCGCATCAGGTCGCGCAGCGCCCGCCGCACGCCTTCTTCCTCTAACAAATGGTCGGAAAGATGTTTGAGAAGGTCATCGGTCGTGGGGAAAAGAACTTCTTGCGTGCCGTCCCATTGAGTGTAGCGATGGATTCTCATTGCCTCGACTATAGCGCAGTTTTGGGCCGTTTCAAACCTTAATTCTGATGGTTAGAGGATCTGCTGACGTCGCGGTTTCGATGCGGAAAATCAACCCTTTGGAATTGACTCTGACTTCAGATAATTAGTAATTGGGAGGATTGGTATCCAGCGATGAATAGCTACGAAATCGTCATTATCGGCGCAGGATTTGCGGGTGCGGCCACGGCGTATCATCTGGCCCGACGCGGACGCGCCGACGTTTTGCTGATCGAGCAAGAGAGTATCCCGGGTTTCCATTCGTCCGGCCGTAACGCAGCGATGATGCGCCAGTGTGTGCCGGACCCGGATTTGGCAACCCTGACGCGCGATGGCGCGACGTTTCTGCGCAATCTGCCGAGCGATTGGCCCGAACCTGTGGGGTTTAAGCAAAACGGTTCACTACTCTTGGGCAGCGGGACCGGCTGGAACAAACTTCAACAGGATGCCATGGTCGGACGCTCAGTCGGCATCGACGTTGTCTTATGGACCCCTGCACAAGCGAAACAATATGTGCCGGTGTTAAACCGCTCAGAGTTCGACGGCGCCGCCTGGTGCGCCAGTGACGGCATCATCGATATCCACGCGTTGCTTTCCGGATACTTGAAGGCGGCCACCGGCAAGGGCGCGCGCGTTCGCTATAACACCCGAGTGCGCGAGATACACGTTGCCAGCGACCGCGGCGTCGAGATTGTCACCGAGAACGAGACCATCAAAGCCAACGTGCTCGTCAATGCCAGCGGGGCTTGGGCAAACGTGATTGCCGAGATGGCCGGAGCGCGTCAACTGCCCTTGCGGCCATGCCGGCGTCACCTCTTCGTCTCGCCGCCGACCCAATGGGTCGATCCGAATTGGCCATTTGTCTGGGACGTGAGCCACGATATTTATTTTCGTCCAGAAGGCGAGGGCTTGCTCCTATGCGCGTGCGACCAGACCGAATTGACGCCGGGCGATGCGCCGGTTGACGAGAGCGTCAAAGAACTACTGGCGGAAAAAATCGAGCGTTTTATGCCGGGACTCTCCGATATAAGCATCAGCAGGGGCTGGGCGGGCTTTCGAACGTTGACGCCCGATGGGCGGTTTGTCATCGGCTGGGATGGGCAGGTCGAGCATTTTTTCTGGGTGGCGGGTCTCGGCGGTCATGGCATGACCACCAGCTCGGCGGTCGGTGAATTGGCTGCGGATCTTTTGCTCGGCGGCGCTGGCAAAAAGTCAGAGCCCTTTTCTCCGGAGAGGTTTGTAAGACTGGGGTGATGGAGTGATAAAGTGCTGGATTCATGCGATCGCGGGCCGAGTGCTGAGCATCGTTTTAGTTAGTTGGTTTTTGCCTGCCGATTGCATAGCGGCGCAACCGAATAAGGTGAGAATTTCCTATTCGAGTAGGAGCAATTCCAACACGCCGTTCGTCATCGCCCTCAACAAAGGTTTCTTTGGCGAAGAGGAAATGGATGTCGAGTTGATACAAGTCAATCCGCGGCTCGGCGCTACCGCGGTGCTGAACGGCGATCTCGACTTCACCACGACCTTCGGCACCACGCTACGCGGTATTATCAGCGGGTTTCCGATCAAATTCGTCGCAGTTGCAGTCAAGAAGTCCGAGCACTTTTTACTCGTGCGCCCGGAGATCAAGGAAATCCGCGATCTGAGCGGAAAAAAACTAGGCGTGGCGACCTTGTTCGGCTCGGATCAGCGCGCCGCGGAAGAAATGATCCGAGGCAAGGGATTCGCACCGAACCTGATGAAGCCGATTGCGCTGGGGGAGTCGCCGGTCAGAGCGCAAGCTCTGCGTGCTGGCTTGGTCGATGCCATTTCGATTTCATCGCCATTCGATCTCAGCTTGAAATCCGAAGGCTTTCGCGTCCTGGCGGGCCCGGAAGACGTCCAGATTGCGCTGCCCACGTCTGGCTTGGCAGTGGCCAATCGCGTGTTGCAGCAGAACTCGCAGCTCGTCAAGCGAGCGGTGCGTGCCTTGATGAAGTCGCATCGTTACGTGTTTGAGAATAAGAAAGAAGTCGTGCCGCAAATGATTCGCTACCTGGAGCAGACGCCCGAGGTGGCGGAGCGATCCTACGAACTTCTGGTCACCTCGCTCAGCCGCAACGGCGAGATCACCGATCAGGAATGGGATATTCTTACGGAAAAAAAGAAGACGGTGGACGACGTGCGCGACTTCTCCATACTGCGCGAAGTACAGAAGGAAGTAAAGATTAAGTGACTATCCCGATCGATGATGATCGGCAAAAAATTTTTGGCAGGTGAATCATGGCGCTG
>VBKX01000091.1:10771-11205 GCA_005879435.1 Deltaproteobacteria bacterium | reverse complement strand
CCGCCGTTCAGCGTCGGCGAGGTGAAATTCTTGCGAGGTCCCGGGAGACGTGAAATTGGTCATGGCAACCTCGCCGAACGCGCGCTGGTGCCTGTGCTTCCAGCGGAAGAAGGGTTTCCGTACACCATCCGCATCGTTTCGGAAATTCTCGAATCCAACGGCTCGACATCCATGGCGACGGTCTGCGGCGGATCGTTGTCATTAATGGATGCCGGCGTGCCGGTGTCCGCGCCCGTGGCGGGCATCGCGATGGGTCTGATTAAAGAAGGCGAGCACGTTCGCGTGCTCTCCGATATTCTCGGTGACGAAGATCATCTCGGCGACATGGATTTTAAAGTCGCCGGCACGGCGGAAGGCGTGACGTCGCTGCAGATGGATATAAAGATCAGCGGCGTGAACCGCGATATCATGCGTCAGGCGCTGCATCAAGCGAA
>VBKX01000091.1:4434-10674 GCA_005879435.1 Deltaproteobacteria bacterium | reverse complement strand
TCCGGGCGGAAAAGTGATTCGCGGTATCATCGAAGCGACGGGTGTCAAGATGGATGTCGAAGACGATGGTACGGTGATGATCGCGTCGGCCGACGAAGCCGCGTCGAGAAAAGCCGTCGAAATGGTGCAGCGGATCGTTGCTGAAGCGGAGATTGGAAGGATCTATAAAGGGACCGTTCGCAAGATCGTCGAGTTCGGCGCTTTTGTCGAAATACTTCCCGGCACGGACGGCTTGATTCACATTTCACAGCTCGCCCCGGAGCGCGTGCGCAAAGTCAGCGACGTCCTTAAAGAAGGTGACGAAGTCATGGTTAAAGTCCTGGATATCGACAAGCAGGGCAAGATCCGGCTGAGCCGCAAGGATGCGCTGCAAGAAACCGGCGCCAGCCCGGAGAGTTCCGCACGTTAGCAGTTTCACAACCCAAGTGAGTCTCGATGTTCTCCAAGACCGTCCTTGATAACGGCATCCGCATCGTGTCGCACGAAATGCCCGAGCATCGCTCGGTCAGCCTCGGCATTTGGGTGGAAAACGGATCGCGCCACGAAAGTGAAGCGGAAAACGGCCTATCGCACTTCATCGAGCATCTGCTCTTCAAAGGCACCGAGCGACGCAGCGCGGCGCAAATCGCCGAGGAAATGGACGCCGTCGGCGGCGTGATCAACGCATTCACGTCCAAGGAGCATACCTGTTACTACGCCAAGGTGCTCGATGAGAATCTGCCGCTGGCGATCGATCTGCTGACCGATATTTTTCTCCATTCGAGTTTCGACGCCCAGGAGATTGAACGGGAAAGGTCCGTGATCCTCCAGGAAATTTCCCAGGCGGAAGATACCCCTGATGACTATGTGCACGACCTTTTCAATCTCGATTTTTTCAAGAACCATCCGATCGGCCGGCCGATTTGCGGCAGCGAAGAAACCGTCAACAATTTCCAACGCGAAGATATTCTCGGGTTTTTTAAGTCGCGCTACCGGCCGCGCCGTGTCATCGTCTCCACCGCCGGCAATTTTCGCCACCAGGCGCTGGTGGAAGAGATGGCGGCGCGTCTGGGCTCAGTGCTTGACGGCGATCGCCAAGACGGCGCGCTGAGCGCCAACGGTGAGCCGACGCCCGAGATGGGCAGCGGCGTTTTTCCCCACGCGAAATCGTTGGAGCAAGTTCATCTTTGCCTGGGCGTGGCCGGGATTTCCCAAGCGCATCCTAAACGCTACGTTGCCTATGTGCTCAATACGCTCCTCGGCGGCGGCATGAGCTCGCGTTTGTTCCAAGAGATTCGCGAGAAGCGCGGCAAGGCTTATTCGGTTTATTCTTTCTCCTCGTCGTACAAGGACGTCGGGTATCTGGGCGTGTATGCGGGCACGAGCCTGGAATCGACCGAGGAAGTCGTCGAGTTGATTCTCAAAGAGCTCAAGAAATTGGCCGCGGGAGAAATCAAAGATGAAGAGCTCAGCCGGACGCAAGGTCAACTGGTTGGGAGCATGATGTTGGGATTGGAATCGACCGACTCCTGGATGAGCCACATCGCACGCAATGAAATCTATTTCGGCAAGACCGTGAGCACCGAGGAAATCTGTCAAAAGATTCGCGCCGTGTCGCGTGACGATATGATCGAGCTTGCCGACACGCTCTTCGCCAAAGGCGCGATGACGTTGACGCTCTTGGGCGGCTTCGACGACAACTTTCAAATCAAAAACTTAAATCATTGAGCTGGCGCCGTCCGGATCGCGCCCGAATGACCATCTGTGGAAGAAGTTCGGATTGAGATCAAGCGCTTGCGGTCAGGTCCAGCACAGCTCGACTTGCCCGCTTATATGACCGAGGGGGCAGCGGGCATGGATCTCTGTGCCGATGTCGAGCATGACCTCGCGCACGCGCCGATGCAGCGAGTCTTGATTCCGACGGGCCTCGCGATCGCGCTACCGGTTGGTTTTGAAGCGCAAATCCGGCCGCGCAGCGGTTTGGCGCTGAAACACGGGTTAACGATGATTAACAGTCCCGGCACGATCGACTCAGATTACCGCGGCGAGATCCAAGTCATCGCCATCAATCTCGGCACGGAACCGCTCGTGATTCAGCGCGGCCAGCGCATCGCGCAGATGGTGGTTCAGCGCGTCGTTCGCGCCCAGTGGCGCGAAGTCGATGAGTTGCCTGTCTCGGCGCGCCACGACGGCGGTTTCGGACATACGGATAAAGAATAGTTCAAGGTTCAAAGTTCCAGGTTCAAGGTGGCAAACTTCGGATCGTTTTCGAACCTTGAACCTCGAACGTTGAACTTTGAATCAAGAATGGGCGGCTTCGAGGCATGATTGAGCGTTATACCCGGCCGGAGATGGGTCGCATCTGGTCCGAAGAAAATAGCTTCCAGAAATGGCTTGATGTGGAAATTCTTGCCGCCGAAGGTTTAGCGCGCCTGGGTCAAGTGCCTCGGGCGGCCATCGCGCGCATTCGCAAGAAGGCGAGCTTCAACGTCAAGCGCATTCGCGAGATCGAAAGAGAAGTTAAGCACGAAATTATCGCCTTCCTGAGCTCCGTGGCGGAATCGATCGGCGATGATGCGAGATATCTTCACGTCGGCATGACTTCCTCCGATGTCATGGACACGGCGTTGGCGATTCAGTTCAAAGAAGCTTCGGCGCTCATCGAGCAGGATATTAAGGATTTAATGAGCGCGCTGCGGCGCCAGGCGCGCAAGTATAAGTGGACGGTGATGATCGGCCGTACCCACGGCGTGCACGCCGAGCCGACTACTTTCGGATTGAAATTGGCGCTTTGGTATCAAGAGATGGCGCGCCATCTGTCGCGCTTTCGCAAAGCGGTCGAGGATATTTGCGTGGGCCAGATCTCGGGTGCGGTCGGTACCTTTGCGCAGATTTCACCACGGGTCGAGGCCTATGTGTGCCGGCAAAGCGGCCTTAAGCCCGCGCCGATTTCCAACCAGATCATTCAGCGCGATCGCCACGCGTATTATTTCGCAACCTTGGCTATTATTGCCAGCTCGCTGGAGAAATTTGCCGTAGAAATCCGCCATCTGCAGCGCACCGAAGTCCAGGAAGCTGAGGAGCCCTTTACCTCGGGGCAAAAAGGCTCGTCGGCGATGCCGCACAAGCGTAACCCGATTTTGTCGGAAAATGTTTCCGGTTTGGCGCGGCTCATGCGCTCCTACGCGCTCGCCGCGATGGAAAACGTGCCCCTCTGGCATGAGCGCGATATCAGCCATTCATCGGTGGAGCGAGTGATCGCGCCGGACGCGACGATCGCGCTCGATTTCATGCTGCGCCGCATGACTTACGTGCTCGGCAACTTATGCGTCTACCCGGAGAACATGAAGCGTAATTTAGAAAAGTGCGGCGGCACGGTGTTTTCCGAGAAAGTGCTGCTGGCGTTGGTGGACAAAGGCGTCGCGCGCGACGTGGCTTATCGGATGGTTCAACGTCACGCCTTGAAAGTGGGAAAAGAAGGCGGAGATTTAAAGCGCGAGCTGCTCGCCGATGCGGCGATTCGCCGCCATCTATCGGCTAAGGAGATTGAATCCGTTTGGGGTGTTAAGCATCATTTGGGTAATGTTGATTTTATCTTTCGCCGGGTATTTCACTAGACCGCCGGCGTTTTGAAACTGAGCCTTATGAGAGTTAAGATTTTTATCTCGTTGAAAAACGGTGTTCTCGATCCGCAGGGAAAAGCCATCGAGCGCTCGCTCCATACCCTCGGCTTTGACGAAGTCCAAGACGTTCGGGCCGGAAAATATCTCGAGCTCGCCGTCGACGCGCCGTCGCGCCCGGCTGCCGAGGCGCGTGTCCGCGAGATGTGTGATAAATTATTGGCCAATACCGTCATCGAGGACTACCGCTTCGAGCTCAGCGATGGCGACGGCGATTGAGCGATTCTCAGCCGTGATGAGTCAGAACTGATTATGCGTTGGGGCGTTATCACTTTTCCCGGCTCGTGCGACGATCACGACGTTTTCGATAGTCTCAAGTCCGAGCTCGGGCAGAAAGTTAAGTTTCTTTGGCATAAAGACGAGTTTGCCGGCAATTTCGATTGCGTCGTTTTGCCCGGCGGGTTTTCCTATGGCGACTACTTGCGCTGCGGTGCCATGGCGCGCTTTTCGCCGGTCATGCGCGGGCTTATGAAGTTTGCGCAAAGCGGTGGACGGGTGCTTGGGGTTTGCAACGGCTTCCAGATTCTCTGTGAGTCGGGATTGCTGCCCGGCGCTCTGGTGCGCAACGCCGGCCTGCAGTTCGTTTGTCAGCAGGTTCATTTGCGTGTCGAAGAAACGGACACGCCGTTTACCGGGGGATTGAAAAAGGGCCAGTTGCTGCGCTTGCCAGTCAAGCATGGCGAGGGCTGTTACTACGCCGATCCGAAGACGCTCGAGGGCTTGCGCAAAAACCGCCAGATCCTGCTCCGCTACGTTGACGCCAAAGGCAAACCCACGGCGTCGGCGAATCCGAACGGTTCCTTGGACAATATCGCCGGCGTCTGCAACCAAGCGCGCAACGTATTCGGCCTGATGCCCCATCCCGAGGATGCCTGCAGTCAGCTCCTTGGTGGCGATGACGGCGCCAAGATTTTCAAGTCGATTGCGGCTGCCTGTGCCGGCAAGGCGAGGCCGCATGCTTGACCCGCAACGCCACGAAGAGTACGTCCAACCCGCCGTTTCACCGGAACTCGTCGCCAGTCACGGCCTCACGACCGACGAATATCAGAAAATCGTCAAGATTCTCGGACGCGAGCCGAACTTTACCGAGTTGGGTGTTTTCTCGGTGATGTGGTCGGAGCACTGTAGCTACAAAAGCTCGCGCTATTATCTGAAGAATCTGCCGACCGAAGGTCCCTACGTACTCCAAGGTCCCGGTGAAAATGCCGGCGTCGTCGATATCGGCGGCGGGCTTGCCGTGGCATTTAAAATGGAAAGCCACAACCATCCATCATTCATCGAGCCCTATCAAGGCGCGGCCACCGGCGTCGGCGGCATTCTTCGCGATATTTTCACCATGGGCGCGCGGCCGATTGCGTCGCTCAACTCGCTGCGCTTCGGCAGCATTGATCATCCGCGCACGCGCTATTTGCTCTCCGGCGTGGTCGCCGGTATCGGCGGCTATGGCAACTGCATCGGTGTGCCCACGGTGGGCGGCGAGTGCTATTTCGACGAGTGCTATAACGCCAATATTTTGGTGAACGCTTTCACGCTTGGCATCGTCAAAAAGAAACATATCTTCACCGGCATTGCCAAAGGTGTCGGCAACCCGGTGATCTACGTCGGTTCGAAGACCGGACGCGACGGTATTCACGGCGCGACGATGGCCTCGGAGTCATTTTCGGAAGAAAAGGAACAGCGCCGCCCCACGGTGCAAGTCGGCGATCCTTTCACTGAAAAATTGCTCTTGGAAGCCTGCTTGGAGCTGATGGAGAAGGATTTCATCATTGGCATTCAAGACATGGGGGCCGCCGGGCTGACCAGCTCATCGGCTGAGATGGCGGGCCGCGGTGGTTGTGGCGTGGAATTAGATCTTTCCGCGGTACCTCTGCGCGAGGAGGGCATGACGCCCTACGAAATTCTTCTTTCCGAGTCGCAAGAGCGGATGCTTTTGGTGGCGGAAAAAGGCACCGAAGACGAGATCAAGAAAATTTTCGACTAATGGGATCTCGACGCCGTGGTGATCGGCCGGGTGACGGACGATCAGCAGTTTCGCGCGCTGTGGCGTGGCAAAGAGGTGGCGCAGATCCCGATCCGCGCGCTCACCAAAGAAGCACCGGCTTACCAGCGGCGGACGGCGCGGCCGGCCAATCATGATCAAATGCAGCAATTGGATCTGTCGGCGGTGCAAGAGCCGAGCGATCTTAGCGCTGCGCTCAAACAACTGCTGGCTTCGCCAAATATCGCGTCGAAGGAATGGATTTTCCGACAATACGATCACTTCGTGCGAACGAATACCGTCGTCGCGCCCGGCGCCGACGCGGCAGTAATCAGAGTGAAGGGAAGCGACAAAGGTTTAGCGTTGACCATCGATGGCAATAGCCGCTATTGTTATTTGGATCCCTATGTCGGCGGTGTGCTGGCGGTCGTAGAGGCGGCACGAAATCTCGCTTGCGTCGGTGCGCGCCCGATCGGTTTGACCGATTGTCTCAATTTCGGCAGTCCGGAAAATCCCGAAGTGATGTGGCAATTCTCCCAGGTGATCGAAGGCATGCTTTCCGCTTGTCTCGCGCTCGGCGTGCCGGTTGTGAGCGGCAACGTT
>VBKX01000091.1:0-4319 GCA_005879435.1 Deltaproteobacteria bacterium | reverse complement strand
GCACGGCCTGACGCGCGGCACGCCGCCGTGGATCGATTTAAAGATGGAGCAGGCGGTGCAGCGTTGCTGCTTGGAGGCGATCGATGAGGGAATTCTACGCTCAGCGCACGACGTTTCCGACGGCGGTTTAGCCGTCGCCCTGGCCGAGTGTTGCATCAGCGGACCGGAAAGACCCTTAGGGGTGCGCATTCAAACGCACGAAATGATTCGCGCCGACGCGTTATTGTTCAGCGAGTCGCAATCGCGAATCCTGGTTTCGCTCAAGGAGGAAAACATGGGCCGGTTGCAGGAAATAGCGGCTCGCTTCAACGTTCCTTTGCAAACCATCGGCGCGGTCGGAGGGACACGCTTTGTCATCCGACCGTTGATGCAGGTGCCCGTGGAAGAACTCAAATCGATCTGGTCGAATGGCTTGGTGTCGCGACTGAGATTGTGAGTTCAACCGTTTCATCGTTCAAGGTTCAAAAGTGGATGCTGGCGATGGCGCTCTGATGTCGGATAAATTTCACGACGAATGCGCGGTGATGGGAGTCTACGGCCACCCCGAAGCCTCCAACATGGTCTATCTCGGGTTGTACGCGCTGCAGCATCGCGGCCAGGAGTCCTGCGGCATCGTCTCTTCCGACGGCAAGGGGCTCATTTCCCATCGCCAGATGGGTCTGGTGGCCGATGCGTTCAAAGAAGAAGTGATCAAACGCTTGGAAGGGAACAGCGCCATCGGTCACAACCGTTATTCCACCACGGGCCAAAGCCACTTAAAAAATGCTCAGCCGTTCGTGGTCGAGTATTCGCAAGGTCCGATCGCAATCTCGCACAACGGCAATCTCGTCAACGGTGCGCTTCTGCGTGAAGAATTGGAGCGCTCGGGTTCGATTTTTCAGTCGACGACCGACACCGAAGTGATCATCCATCTAATCGCCACTTCCAAGGAAGCGACGCTGATAGGACGGATCGTCGAAGCTTTGAGCCGAGCCCGCGGCGCCTATTCTCTTTTATTTTTGACGTTGGACAAGATGATCGCGGCGCGCGATCCCTACGGTTTTCGTCCGCTGGTGCTGGGTAAGTTTCGCGAGGGAAAAAATCGCGGTGCTTACGTTTTCGCTTCGGAAACCTGCGCGCTAGATTTGATCGAGGCGGAATTCATTCGTGACGTCGAACCTGGCGAGATCGTTACGATCGGCCCAGATGGGCTGGAATCACTCAAACCTTTTCCGCCGGTGCCTCATGCGAAGTGCATTTTCGAATACATCTACTTCGCCCGCCCCGACAGCAATCTCTTCGGACACAACGTTTATCAAGTGCGCAAAGCGCTCGGCCGCCAGTTGGCGCGCGAAAGCGGCGTGCCGGCCGATCTCGTGACGCCGGTGCCGGACTCCGGCGTGCCAGCGGCCATCGGCTACGCCGAGGAATCAAAAATCCCACTGGAGTTCGGATTGATCCGTAATCATTACGTCGGGCGCACGTTCATCGAGCCGCAGCAGACGATCCGCAATTTCGGCGTCAAGATCAAGCTCAATGCCCAGCGCGATGTGTTAAACGGCAAGCGTGTGCTGGTGGTTGACGATTCCATCGTGCGCGGAACCACCAGCCGTAAGATCATTCGCATGCTGCGAGACGCCGGCGCCAAAGAAGTGCATATGCGGATCAGCTCGCCGGCGACGATCGGTCCTTGCTATTACGGAATCGATACGCCGACGCGATCCGAGCTGATCGCATCTTCCAATTCGGTCGAAGAGATCCGCCGCTACATCGAAGCTGACACGCTTGCCTATTTAAGCCGGGACGGCATGTACGCCTATTTCGACGGACAAAGAAAAGGATTCTGCGACGCCTGCTTCAGTGGCGACTATCCGGTTCATTTCGAAGACGAAGGCCATACGCGGCAACTGCATCTCTTCGACGCTGTGACGCGCTGAAATTCTTATCGGACAGAGAAACGGCATCGCGCCGATTTTAGGGTTGCTAGGACCGGCAACCGGCGCTCTGAATCGGCGGGTCTGATCGCGGCGTAATTTTGTGATGCGAGTTGTTACGCCGCGCTCGATCGCGTGAATCATCTTCAATATCGGTCAGTACGACGGTGTCGAGACCGGTTTATTTGGCGGTATAACGCCAGGTCTGCTAAAAGCGCCGGGAACCCATTTTACGTTGCACACGTGAGGCTCCAAAACATGCGCGACTCTGACGCTCTCGAACAGGCGGCGACTGGCGAACGGCGATCCACTGAAAACACGGTTCGCGGTCTGAAAGTGTGGACGACTGCCGCGCGCTTCGTGCGCGATCCGATCCCGGTGTTGCGCTCACTGCACGAGGAGCATGGTTCCATCGTCGCCTTTCCGAACGATGGATTTCGGCAAAGCGATCCGCGGCTTTACGTCATGGCGTTCGGGCCCCAATACAACGAACAGATTCTCACCAATATCGAGGTCTTCCGCTCGCGCGGTTTTGTCCCGCAAGGCCCGCTGGGGTCGTCCCATCAGATTGTTCGTTTCGGGCTCATCAGCATGAACGGCGAGCAGCACCGGCTCCAGCGGGGACTGATGATGCCCGCTTTTCACCGCCGGGCCGTCGATGGCTATCGCGATGCGATCGCAGAGTTGACCGACCAGATGGTGGGAAGCTGGAAGATCGGCGAAACGCGCGACATCTCGCGCGACATGCGCACGCTTGCGCTCGATATCGCCAGCACGGTGCTGTTTGGTTATGAACGCCACGAAAGCAATCACCACCTGGGTGAGATGATCGAAAAGTGGATGTGCACCTGTTTCTCACCCGGAGTCTGGTTTTTCCAGTGGGATCTACCCGGCGCGCCGTACCGGCGCTTGCTTCGCGTCGCCGAGCAGTTGGAGCAAGAAATCCGCCAGATGATCGATCGGCGGAGACGAGAAGCCGCGGACGGAGACGACGTGCTGTCGGTTCTCATCCGCGCGCGGGATGAGAATAATCGTGCCATGACGGAAGAGGAATTAATCGGCGAAGTGAGCGTTCTGTTTACCGCCGCTCACGAGACCAATACCGTGGCCCTGACTTGGACTTTGTTCCTGCTCTCTCAACACCCGAAAATACTTGCGGACCTAGTGGATGAGCTGGAAGGCGAGCTACGCGGCGAGCCGCCGCGGGTCGACCAGTTCGACCGTTTGCCGTTGCTCGAGCGGGTGATTAAGGAAAGCTTGAGGATTCTTCCGCCGGTCGCTTGGGGCACGAGAGCAGTGGATCAACCGACCCAACTCGGACCCTACTTTTTACCGAAGGGCTCGCGTGTTTTATACAGCCAATATGTCACCCATCACCTGCCGGAGATTTATCCGAGTCCGCGGAAATTCAATCCCGACCGTTGGCTAACCCTAACGCCGCCGCCTTACGCTTACATTCCTTTCGGCGGCGGTCCCCGGTTGTGCATCGGATACTCGTTTTCGATGACGCTGCTGCGTATCACCCTGGCTATCGTGCTGCAACGGTTTCAACTGTCGCTTGCACCGGAGGCTCGTATCGACCGTAAATACCAAGTGACGATCGCGCCGAAATACGGCATGCCGATGATTGTCCGGCCAAAGGGTGAAGTGTTCCGTCGCGTCGTGCCGCGAGGAGCCATCCATGATACGGTCGATCTCACGGACTCCTCGAATTCATCGTAAGTCGTCTTTGAATTGATGCCTAAATCTTCGCGCGCTCAACGGGCGACTTCGCCGGCCCGGGATGAACGGGATTTACGAAGGTACCGCTCGTTTCCATTCGCGGTTGGAGAAGCGACGTGAAACAGCTGCGGGGTAAAAAAGCGTTGATCACCGGCGCGGCGTCGGGGATTGGCCGAGCGATCGCGCTCGAACTGGCGAGCCAAGGCACAGATCTTTATTTGATCGACATCGACGAGAAGGGCCTCGCCGACGTCACTTCGGAAGCAAAGAGGCGAGATATCGAAGTTGTCCAGCGGCGCTGTGACCTTCGCGTCGTGCAGCAAATCCAAGAAACGATTTCGCATGTCGTCGAAAACTGGGGCGGGTGCGATATTCTCGTCAACAACGCCGGCATTTTACTCTATGGCGCCACCGATCAGACGACTGACGATCAGTGGGCGCAACTTACTGCAGTGAATCTTCATGCGCCGGTCTATTTCATGCGCGCGTTATTGCCGATTTTGTTGCGGCGGCCGGAAGCGCATATTTTGAACGTCTGCAGCATCTACGGTCTAGTCCCAAAGCGCCGCTTGGCGGCGTACGAGATGGCGAAGTTCGCTCTGGTTGGATTGAGTCAGTCGCTGCGTTTGGAATACGGTCCGCGAGGGCTGGGGATTACCGCGCTTTGTCCCGGTTTAGTGAAAA
>VBKX01000557.1 GCA_005879435.1 Deltaproteobacteria bacterium | reverse complement strand
TTCGACAGTTTTACGCCGGTCTATCTCGGCTTTGTCGAAGCGGGCGACGCCTTGATCGATCGCGAGATCGATGCTCTTTGGCAGCGACCAATTCCCAATCAAGCCATGACGGAATTATGCGAGGGCGCCGATGTCCGTGTGGTAGATTACGCTGCCGGACAGTTGGCGAAGATCGTTTCTTCGGTGCCCTTTTACCGCGAGATCATCATTGAGAAAGACGCTTTTCGCGGAGCCACGGCAGAGTCCGCGCAAGTCGGCGTCGTTAACGTGATCGTGACCCACGAGCGCGCGGCACAAGACATCGTCCATGCGATGGCCGCGGTCATCGCGTCGAATCTCGATGCGTTGCCGCGGCTCAATCTGTTGTTTAAATCGCTCAAAGCGCTGTTCGCTGGCTTGCGCGCGCACGGCCCGGCTGCTTTCGAATTCGGCGGCGTGCCGCTCCATCCAGGCGCGCGGCGCGCGTACCAAGAACTTGGGTGGCTTGAATAGCTTATGGGCCCTTGTTTGTGTGACGCTACTTCAGGGACTTCTTCAAGACCCGTATAGCCGTGTCGGCATCCGCCGCGCTGTCGAAGGCGAAATATGACACCGCGCGCCTGCCGAGGGCCGCGGCCGAAATACCCCGCAGATTAACTCCGGCGGCCGCAAGGGCGTCGGCCATTTTTGCCCCCAGGCCGGCACGGTCCGGTCCTTCGACACGCACCGATTGCAAGCTTGCGCTCGTGCCGAGACCTGCCTGTTGGGCAGCCGTTTTCTGCTTCGAGCCCTTGATCGGCGTGAGAAATACCACGCCTGTGCCAGGCTTGTCGGGAGCGCGGCGCGCAACGACAAATTCGATATTGCTGCCCGCCTGCTGCAGCGCTGCCAAGGTGCTTGCAAGCCCGCCGGGACGATCTGCGATCTCTCCCGCCCAAACATCCACTTTTTTCACCGTATACGCCATATCACACCCCCTTTGATTGATTTGACGACTGTGGATAAGCGCGGAACTGAAACTGAAAAACCGGTCACCGTCGCGACTTAAGCCGCTTAAGTGATCGGTCTCTGTCTCCACCTCCTGGGATTTGTTTCGAACCCCGCCGGGCGAGACATCGTCTTAACGAAGCGCAATTGGAACCTGCACGGCTCATATCACCGGGCTATGGAAAGTGTCAACCAGTGTATCGAACAGGACAAAAGCGAATATAAACAACCCCCACGCCGCGGTTGGCATCGACAACCCCATTAAAATTCCGTGACAGCCGCAAAAACGATTGAAGGGAAATCGCCTTCATGATATGGTCCGGTGTTCAATGAAACCTAAACATACAAACCTTCTAAAAGCTTTTCTTATCCAATGGTTCGATGCCGATTATCACGCGGCAGGAGTCGTCGGAAAGATCCGCGATCTTGATCGCGTCAATTGGATCCGCTGCCTGCCCTTTGTAATTCTACACCTGGGCTGCCTGGCCATCTTCATCGTCGGCTGGAGCTGGGCTGGCGCTCTATCTGGTCAGGATGTTTGCCATCACCGGAATCTACCACCGCTATTTTTCGCACCGGACATTCAAAACCTCGAGGCCGGCACAGTTTGTCTTCGCCCTTCTGGGAGCGTCGTCGGCTCAGCGTGGACCGCTCTGGTGGGCGGCCAATCATCGAAACCATCACCGCGAATCGGACACGCCGGACGATCCTCACTCACCGATCCACTACAGCTTTTTCCGTTCCCACGCCGGTTGGTTCATGTGCACGCGCTATTACGCGACGCAGTACGAACGCATCAGGGATTTTGCGCGCTTTCCTGAGTTGGTCTGGATAAACCGCTTTGATAAAGCGATTCCGGCGGCTTTGGGGC
Organism: Deltaproteobacteria bacterium; assembly: GCA_005879435.1. Classification (GTDB taxonomy): domain Bacteria; phylum Desulfobacterota; class Binatia; order UBA9968; family UBA9968; genus DP-20. Next base: position 2,819 of record VBKX01000557.1, on the reverse strand, counting down.
TGGGCGTATATCTCTGCGGTTTATGTTTAGAACACACCGCGCCCACCCTGGGAGTCACTGGCTTACAACTGTTTGTTTGGGGATTCGTCTTGAGCACGACGATTCTGTTTCATGCCACCGCTAGCATCAATTCGCTGGCGCATCTGTTCGGCTGGCAGCGCTACGAAACCGCAATAACCACCACAAACACATGGGCTGCACGCGCCAGGGTTTCTATTGGTGGGAAATCGATATCACCTACTACGTATTGAAATGTCTCGCGTGGTTCGGCGTCATCTGGGACCTCAAGCCGGTGCCCGCCAAGGCGTACAGCCACGACGAACAACTGCCGCGCCGTAAATTCGCATCGGCGGCGTAAACAAGTCTGAAAACTCCTCGCGCACTTAAGATCGATTGCGAGCGTTGGTGCGGTTCGGAGCGCAGCATTCTATGCACGCAGCTCCGAACGCGCTTTCGCGGCACAGGAATTGTTGTGTTTCATGGACCGTAAAGCTAGCATTGTTGCTCAATTCTAATTGGGCTCCGAGCACATGGTTCCAGAGTTTCTCAAAGACGTATCATTGTTCCAGGATCTAGACCAACTCGCCTTGGCTCAATTAGCCACGCTGCTAGTTTCAAAGAAAATCTCGGCCGGAGCCGTCATATTTCGCGAGTCGGACGATTCCGACGCGCTCTACGTGGTGGAAACGGGACAGATCATTATCAGCAAGCATGTTCAGGGCGAAGTGGATATCGTTCTCACGCGCTTTCATCGCGGCGATTTCTTTGGCGAGATGGGGTTGTTCGATGCCGCGCCGCGCTCCGCTACCGCGCACGCGGAGACCGACTCGATTCTCTGGCGCCTCGACCGCAAGGCCTTTCGGCAAATCCTCTCCGACTACCCCGAAATGGCCGCGAGAATCTGCTATCGACTGGTGATTGTCTTCATCGAGAGAATGCGCGCCACCAACGAGCAAGCTCGCGAGGCGATACGCTGGGGCCTGGAAGCGACGGGATATTCTCCGAAGGCGGATCGCCCTTTGTTCGGCCGTAAATCTACCTGACAAGCGCCATGCCCGATCCGGCCAAGCTCGAACTGCTGACGCGCACCGCCGATGACGAGGGATTTCACCTCGTCGAAATCGACAGCAATTACGTTTATTGGTCGTTCAAACCCCAGCGGCTGCCGCAAACCGAATGGGAGCTTACAGCGCAACCGTTCGGCGCCGACGGCGCGCGGAACTACGTCCTCAAGAGTTTGCGTCAAGAGCGCTATCTCTTGCTCGACTCGAAAGAATTCTTTCTATGGGAATGCTTCGACGGCAGGCATTCGCTGGAAGAAATCGCCCGGGCTTTTCATATTTCAAATGGCGCCTTTGATTATTCGTTAATCCGTCAGTTGCTGACAAAACTTTACGGCTGCGGTCTGATCGAGACGAATAACATCACGGATCTGCAGCCGAGCCTCGCTGGCGCCCAACCGTATCTCTGGACTCGACACCTGACTTCGGGTCTAAGGACTTTGCGCCGCATCTCTTTCAAGATTCCCGATGCTGACCGACTTTGCTCCATCATCTATCGGCGCGGCGGCTTTTTGCTGTTTCATCCGATCGCTTTCTGGCTAAGCGTCACGATTGCCGTTGTCGCGTTCGTGCTGGCGGTCAGGCTCGCTCCGCACGCCGGCAACTTCGCATCCCATCTGAAAGCGCAGCCGTTTTTGATCACCGGCGCGATGCTGGTCACCCTGCTCCTGGTCTCCATGCTCCACGTGCTCTTCCATGCGCTGGCCTGCAAAGCCTACGGCCGTAGAGTGCGCGAGATGGGATTTTTTCTGCTCCAGGGAGTTTTGCCCACATGGTATGCCGACGTTACCGACATCTTCATGGCGAGCCGGCGCGCCCGCATCATGGTCGACTTGGCGGGACCCATGGTCGAAGTCGTGTTAGGAAGTTTCGCGATTGTTGGCGCCCACGGCGCGAGCGCAGGGTTCGGACAAGCGCTGTTATTCGGCATCGGCGTAATGCTCTGGGAGAGCGCCTTGATTAATCTTTATCCTTTCAACTTTCTCGAAATGGATGGCTACAATATTCTGGCGGATCTGCTCGCCGTGCCGATGCTCAGGCAACAAGCCTTGGCGCTGATTCCGAATTTGGCGCAGCGCCTGCGCAGCGTGAAAACAGTCGAGCGCGCCGAGTGGCTACAGCTCGGTTATCTGGCGCTTTGCCTTGTATCGGTTCTGTTATATGTAATTGCGCATCTCGACGCCGTCGGCTCTCTACTCCACTTCTCCCAGTAATAAAGCTTCTCAACGCTTGTCAGTATTTGAGCGGTCGAGCTCACCGCCCCGCTTCCACTTGTTTGACGTATGTCAAGTCGACGACTTCATTCGGGTCAACGCTGCTCGCTTGCGGAAATTGATCCGCCATCATATCCAATGCGGTTTTGATCGCTTCGACGGACGGATAAGGATACTTCGGCATCCGCTTGCTGAAATAACCATAGGTTTCTTCCAGCATCTCATCGCTTGCGCCTCTTAAGTAGCGTTTCATCACCGCCAGACTTCGCTCTTTGTTGGTTTTGAATATCTGAATGCCGTCGGTAAGCGCGCGCACGAGCCGAAGCGTCACGTCGGGACTTTTTTTCACATTCACTTTAAGAGTCGAGATACCGACGTAGGGATACTGCACGCCAAGATCGTCAAAATCGAGCAGCTCGCGAAACCCCATTTTCTTGGCCATCAGCCGTGACGGCGTCGTAAGCATGGCCGCGTCGACTACGCCGCGCTCTAAAGCCGGGAGGATTGCCGCCGTTTCGCCGACGGGGACGATCTTGACGTCTCG
>VBKX01000555.1 GCA_005879435.1 Deltaproteobacteria bacterium | reverse complement strand
GCGAGTCAAAAAAGGCCGTGTCCAGGTCGGCGACAGGGTCCAATTGGCAGTCGATCCCAAGCATCGTCAAAAGATCAGGCTCAATCATTCGGCGACGCATATTCTGCACTCGGTGTTGCGGCGGGAATTAGGACAGCATGTCCGTCAAGCCGGTTCGTTGGTTACGCCGGAACGACTGCGCTTCGACTTCAATCACAACGGCGCTATCGCCGATGAGCAACTCGCGCTGATCGAGACGAGTGTCAATCAGCATATTCGCGAAGATGCCGGCGTTTCCATTCAGGAAGTCAGTTACGACGAGGCGATCCGCCACGGCGCGCTCGCCTTTTTTGGCGACAAGTATGGCGATCGTGTGCGGGTGGTCCAAATAGGTGATTTTTCCACCGAGCTTTGCGGCGGCACTCACGTGCGCGCCTCCGGAGAGATTGGAATATTCAAACTCCAATCCGAGGGTGGCGTCGCTGCGGGAGTGCGGCGCGTCGAGGCGTTCACCGGCCAGGGCGCCTTGGATTTGATTCACAACTATGAACAGCGGCTTAAGGAGATCGGCAACCTGGTGCGCGGCAACGCCGATGACGCCGTGGACAAAGTCAAGAAACTTTTAGAACGCCAAAGAGAGCTCGAGAGGGAAATCGAGAAACTGCGCGGCCAATTTGAAAAAGACCAGATCCCTGAATTGCTGGCGAAGCAAAGTTCCGTAAACGGAACAAAGTTTTTGATCAGCGAGGTCGACGGCGTCGACGCCAAGCAACTGCGGGATATTGCCGACCAGCTCAAAGAAAAAATTGGCTCCGGAGTCGTGGTACTCGCAAGCGTCGGCGAAGCGAACGTAAATCTCGTCGCCTCCGTCAGCAAGTAACTGACTAAGCGCTACCACGCAGGCAACATCATCAAAGAGCTCGCCGGGATAGTCGGCGGCGGCGGCGGCGGACGGCCGGAATTCGCTCAAGCCGGCGGCAAAGAGCCGGCGAAGATTGCCGCCGCGCTAAAACGCGCCGAAGAGCTGATTCGTGAGGCCAAATGATTTCCCGGCAGTCGAATTATTTGTTGGTTTTCAGGAGATTGTCGCAAAGTTTTTCCGGAACGGGTTTTTGAGAGCAACGAAATAGCATGTTACAGATTCGCTCCAATAAAATCGTCGAACATACTACCGGCTTCTGCGACATCATCGACATCACGCCTACGCTTCGCGAACAGATTCAAAAAGAAAAGATCCGCAAAGGTTTGCTCACGATCTTTGTGTCGGGCTCGACCGCGGCCGTCGCCACGATCGAGCATGAACCGGGATTGATTCAAGACCTGAAGGAATTCGTCGAGCGACTGATCCCCTCCGATCACCGCTACCATCACGATGATCGCTGGGGCGACGATAATGGTTTTTCCCACCTGCGCGCGGCACTGTTCGGTCCGTCGGTCGCGATTCCCATCGAGAACGGTCAGCCTTGTTTAGGCACTTGGCAACAGGTTGTCTTACTCGACTTCGACAATCGTCCGCGCACGCGTGAAATCATCGTTCAGCTCATAGGAGAAAGCGAGTGAAAGACGAAAAGAAGCAAATCGCTGGTGTTGTAACCGAAGTAGGTGTTAACTTTCTCGAATTTCACGATCCTCGCCTATTCCGCGATCTTTTGGGACAACATGACCAGCACGTAAAAATTCTTCAGCAGACGCTGCAGCTCAAAATTCGTGTGCGCGGCTCCGGACTGGAGATCGAAGGAGACCCGCTCCAAGTGGAACTGGCGAGCCAGATCCTGCGCCAGCTCTACGGACTCTTAGAGAAGGGTTATCCGGTTTATGCCAGCGATGTCGACTACGCCATTCGCATTCTCAGCGGCGACTCGCGCGCACGCTTGCAAGACATCTTCCTCGATACGATTTACATTTCGGCGCACAAAAGAACGATCACGCCGAAAAGTATCGCGCAAAAGGCCTACATCGACGCAATCCGGCGCTATGACATCGTGTTTGGCATTGGCCCCGCCGGCACGGGTAAAACTTATTTAGCGATGGCCATGGCGGTTAGCGAGTTGATGAAAAATAATTATGTGCGCATTATCTTGACTCGCCCGGCCGTTGAAGCTGGGGAAAAACTCGGTTTTCTCCCCGGCGATCTCGCCGAAAAGGTCAATCCCTACCTGCGTCCGCTTTATGACGCGCTGCATGACATGGTGGATTTCGACCGCGCGCGCAAGTTGGTCGAACGAGGCACGATCGAAGTCGCACCGCTGGCGTTTATGCGCGGCCGAACATTGAATGATTCCTTTGTGATTCTCGACGAAGCGCAGAACACCACACCGGAACAGATGAAAATGTTTCTAACCCGGCTGGGCTATGGTTCAAAGGCGGTGATCACCGGCGACGCTACGCAAATCGATCTGCCGGCAGGAAAATTATCGGGGCTAAAGGAAGCTTCGCGCATCCTCAAGGGCGTGCACGGCATCCGCTTTGTAACTTTCACGGAAAAGGACGTGGCGCGTCATCACCTCGTCCAGGAGATCATTTCCGCGTACGAGCGTGATGAAAACCAGCCGGGCATTCGGGACACGCAGGAGAAAAACTGATTACTGCGCGGCATTCGCAGACGGCCCCATGGCGGCGAATAGGCTGGCAACATAAGGTTTACTGGACCGCTTCCAACGCCACTTTCGCCTGCACGGTTTTTCCGTTGCGCAGAATCGAGATATTGACGGAGTCCCCAATTTTATATTTTTCCAGCAACAAGTAGAGATCGTTCGGTGATTCTACTTTCTTGCTATCCACCGCAGTGATAATATCGCCTAAGCGCAGACGCCCTTCGCCGTCCCGTCGAGTCGGTTGAATGCCCGCCTTTGCCGCCGCGCTTCCTTTGGCGACATCGACAACCAGGATCCCCGTTACTCCGAGTCTCTGCGCGATTTGTTCGTCGGCAATTTGAACACCCAATCCCGGCCGAGTAACTTTCCCGCTGCGNNNGCGGATCAACTCCGGCACGATACGATTGACCGTGTCCACAGGGATGGCAAAACCGATACCAGCGGACGCTCCAGACGGGCTGTAAATCGCCGTGTTGACACCGATCAATCGCCCGGCGCTATCGAGCAATGGACCTCCAGAGTTTCCCGGATTGATCGCGGCGTCGGACTGAATCACCCCTTGAATCGGCCGGCGCGTGACCGATTCAATCTCGCGATTGAGCGCAGAGATTATCCCGGTCGTCAAAGTTTGATCCAACCCAAAGGGATTACCAATGGCAAAAACACTTTGGCCTACCTGCAAGTCTTTCGAAGTTCCGATCGGTATGGGGCGAAGCCGGTTGCCCGGCGCATCGATCCGCAGCACCGCAAGATCTTTGTCCGGCGCCACGCCGACGACGCGCGCCTTCCAATTCGACTGATCCGCCAGAGTCACCTGAGCCGCATCGGCGTTTTGAATCACGTGAAAATTGGTGATGATGTCGCCGTTGGTATCCCAGACAAAACCGGACCCGGTGCCCTGCGGAATCTGATACAAATTTAATGTAAAAAGATCCCGCTCCACACCAATTGCAGTGATGTTGACGACGGACGGCGAGGCCTGTCGAAACAAGGTAATGGTGGATTTTTCATCGGCTGAGAGTTCACCCCTTGCGGCAACGGCCCGTGGCGCGGCACGAGGATCGTTGAGCGACGCGCTTCTCACCCACGAATCCCTTAACAGCACCGTCGCGATCGCGGCCATCGCCAAGACCGCCCAAACGTAGACCCAAGCCGAACGCCGCCTCAGACTCAGCCTAGAATTGATCTGTGACATGAGGTCTTCCCAAATTTTCTTGGATCATAGCTTTTCGTTTTGCGAGTTTATATCGTCCTGGCCGAAGCCGAAAATGTAAAGCGAACGATCCGACCCGTCGTTCATATCACCTCAAAAGGCAAAATTCCAAAGGGATCGAAGCGCTCATTAGATAATGATGCAAAAAGAAAATCCCAACCTTCGATAGAGCGGACGCTGGATCGCAATGCGCCGAGCGGAGAAGGTCTAAACATCGCGAGCCGTCGAGATTAGCGCTCCTCTTGGTAAATCACTGTGGCAATTTGTAGGAGAGCGTTTCCAATGGTTAAGAGACGATAGCTTAAAGTTGAGATTGCACCGGGGTAAACTCGCATGTTGCAGGCGGGGAGAATCGCATTCTCGATAAGGTCTCGAACCGTTTCGAACTCGTCGGGCTCGCTTCGAAAAGAGCGAAGCAACTTTTCAAGGGAGCCAAGCCGCTGCTCGTAACGGACAACCGAGAAATTGTGACCGCCTTGAGAGAAATCGCCGAAGGTAAAGTTCGACGACAAAATTCGGCTGAAGAATAGCCAGCCGTAACCGTTAGTTTCCCGTAAAGCACAAAAGGGCGCCGAAGAAATCCGGCGCCCTTTGTGTCTTTTCGGATTAGAGAAATGATCTAATAGTCGTCGTGATCATGCGGCATCGCCGGAGCGTCTTTCTTCTTCTCCGGTTTGTCGGCGATCATTGCCTCGGTCGTAATCATCATTCCAGCAACCGATGCGGCGTTCTGCAGTGCGATACGCACAACTTTAGTGGGGTCGACGATTCCCGCTTTGACGAGATCTTCGTATTCCTCCGTTGCCGCGTTGAAACCAAACGCCCCCTTGCCGTTCTTGACCTTATCCAATACCACCGAGCCTTCTAGACCCGCGTTTTGAGAAATCCAACGGAGCGGTTCTTCGAGCGCCTTCTGAATAATGCGGACGCCAACCTTTTCGTCATCTGAAACCCGCATGTTCCCTAGAGATGCCGCGGCGCGAATCAGGGCGACGCCCCCACCCGGTACGATGCCTTCTTCAACCGCAGCGCGGGTCGCATGCAGCGCGTCTTCGACACGCGCCTTTTTTTCTTTCATTTCGACTTCGGTAGCCGCGCCGACCTTTACGACGGCGACACCACCGGCGAGCTTAGCCAAACGCTCTTGCAGTTTCTCGCGGTCGTAGTCCGAAGTTGTCTCTTCGATCTGCGCCCGGATCTGCGTGATACGGCCTTCGATGGCGGATTTCTTGCCGGCACCTTCGACGACCGTAGTGTTGTCTTAGTCGATGATCACGCGTTTGGCGCGGCCGAGATCTTTGAGCGTGACGTTTTCCAGCTTGATGCCCAACTCTTCGGCAATCATCTTTCCATCGGTGAGGATAGCGATATCTTCGAGCATCGCCTTACGCCGGTCGCCAAAACCAGGAGCCTTCACGGCGACGACTTTCAGCGTGCCACGGATCTTGTTTACCACCAAAGTGGCCAAGGCTTCGCCTTCAACCTCTTCGGCGATGATGAGCAATGGTTTGCCAGTTTTCGCAGTGGCTTCAAGCACTGGGAGAAGATCCTTCATGCTGGAAATCTTTTTCTCGTGTATGAGCAGGTAGCAGTCTTCGTGGACCGCCTCCATGCGTTCCGGATCGGTCACGAAATATGGAGAAAGATAGCCACGATCAAATCTCATGCCTTCGACCAGGTCCAGAGTTGTTTCCAACCCTTTGGCTTCCTCGACGGTAATGACACCCTCTTTTCCTACCTTGTCCATCGCCTCGGCCAAGATGTCTCCGATGGTTTTATCGTTGTTGGCGGAAATGGTGCCGACTTGGGCGATTTCGTCTCTGTCACGGGTCGGCTTAGAGAGTGACTTGAGCTCATCGACAACCTTTGCGACCGCTTTATCGATGCCGCGCTTGATGCTCATGGGATCGTGCCCGGCAGCAACCAATTTTATCCCCTCGCTAAAAATCGCCCGGGACAGAACCGTCGCTGTGGTCGTGCCATCGCCAGCCACATCAGAAGTCTTGCTCGCGACTTCCTTCACCATCTGAGCGCCCATGTTTTCAAACTTGTCCTCGAGTTGGATTTCCTTGGCGACGGATACTCCGTCTTTGGTTATCGTCGGAGATCCCCAAGACTTTTCGAGCACAACATTGCGCCCCTTTGGGCCCAGCGTCCCAGTCACCGCATCAGCCAATAAATTTACCCCGCGCAGAACTCTACCGCGCGCCTCTTCACTAAAGCGAATATCTTTTGCAGCCATGTGCCTTTCTCCTCCTTATTCGATGACCCCGAGGATATCTTCTTCGCGCATAATCAGATGTTCCTCGCCATCCAGTTTGATTTCCGTACCTGAGTATTTTCCAAAGAGAATCTTGTCACCCGATTTCACCCCGAGAGGCACCAGCTTGCCATCTTCGTATTTCCCAGGACCCACCGCGACCACTTTGCCTTCCTGCGGCTTTTCCTTGGCAGTGTCCGGGATGATGATACCGCCCTTGGTTTTTTCTTCCTCCGCGATGCGCTTCACTATCACCCTATCATGTAGGGGACGAATCTTTGTCGCCATAAGCCCTCCTGAAATAAAACGTAAATTTAGATTCCTGCAGAACAGGTTGGATGCGCCAAATTTAATCTCCGATTACCAATCGTCAAGGGGTCCAGACAAAAAAATCGGAGATTTTATGCCCATTCGTGTATCTAAGGTTTGGACGCGGGGACCGCGATCGACCGGATATACGCGACGACGTCTTTAACCTGCCCCTCATTGAGCGCACCGCCCCACGAAGGCATAAAACTCGACTTTCCAACGGCGCTCCCACCCTTTGTGATTACATCCACGAGAAACTTGTCATTGAGTTTATTCATCGCCGCCCCATTGGTATGGTCGGCCGGTTTGACCGGCAGCGAAGCGGCCGCCGTACCATCACCTTTGCCCTGCTCGCCATGGCAACTCGAACAATAGGTGGTATAGAGCTTTTTACCCTCAGCTGGATTTTGCGCCCAAATCATTGGCGCTCCGACCAACTCCGCGAGCACCGTCACCGTTAACCAAAGACTCGCTTTGTTCATATTCCATCACCTTCCTTTTGGGGATTGTCATTTCCTAGCAGATATTTTCTCGAAACGACAGAGTGCCGGCACGCCTGACCAGAACGTCCATGCTATTGCTATTCATTAAACTGAAAGGATGATAAGGAGTAAAAGCAAAATTTCGATCCACCGGGGAGCAAAATGATCAGAATATGGGGCAGGACGGATTCATCCAACGTGCAAAAAGTACTGTGGTGCTGTGGCGAGCTCGGTATCGAATTCGAGCGCCAAGATTGGGGCGGCAAATTCGGCGGGAACAAAGACAAGGACTATCTCGCTATGAACCCGAACGGTCTGGTGCCGACTCTGAAAGACGGAGACTTCATCCTCTGGGAGTCCAATAGTATTATGCGCTATCTGAACGCGAAATATGGTAAAGGGAAGCTCATTCCGAGCGCGCTGGAAGAAATGGCAAACGCCAATCGATGGATGGACTGGCAACTATCGACATTTAATGCAGCCATAGTTCCACTCTTCTGGGCTCTGATCCGCACACCCGAGGATAAACGCGACCCCAAAGCCATCCAAGCCGCCATCGAGAAAACGACCAACGCATGGCAAATGGTTGAAAACCAGCTGGCCAAAACCGCATATCTCGGCGCCAACGAGTTTTCTCTCGGTGATATTCCTCTCGGTGTCTGGGCCTACCGCTGGTTTAATCTGCCGATCGAGCATCCCAATTTCCCAAAGATCCGCAATTGGTATGACCACCTCAAGCAACGCAAGCCCTACCAGACTCACATCATGATACCAATGACGTAGAGATCGCACCTCGATACGCTGTCGTATCGGCCTAATTGGGCCCTACGCGGCGGTAATAAAAAATGCGTCTGTAGATTCCGGCACAGGCAAGTTTCTAAACGCGCTACGGATATGATTTTGACGTGAGAAAGCCGAATCGAATCAATGTGCAAGCGGAAGTGTCACTTCTATTTTCGTACCGGCGCTCGAACCATCGGCGATTACGATCCGCCCTCCATTTCGTTCGACAAATTTTTTCGCTAGCGGCAATCCGATTCCAGTGCCATAGGGCTTAGTCGTGAAAAATGGCTCAAAGACACGTTCACGATTTTCTACAGTGATGCCTTCGCCGGTATCTTCGATTGACACGTGGACGGAATTTCCATCGCCATGCGCCGCGGCAAACTTT
>VBKX01000552.1 GCA_005879435.1 Deltaproteobacteria bacterium | reverse complement strand
GTCGACGATATTGATTTTCACCTCGCCATAGTGAATCGACGTGTTCTTCGCCATGATCGTAATGCCGCGCTCGCGCTCCAAATCCATCGAGTCCATGACGCGGTCGGCGACCTGCTCGTTGGCGCGAAAAATCCCGCTTTGGTGCAGCATGGCGTCCACCAGCGTGGTTTTGCCGTGGTCGACGTGGGCGATGATTGCGATATTGCGGATAACTTCGCGGCGGTGATGCGTGGTTTGAACCATCATCATTGTTTATTAGGGAGTCGTTCTGCATTGTCAAGCGAGCGCTCGATTGCGGCTGCAGTTTGCGAGAGGGTTTCGTGTCCTTTCTTGCGACTGTGAACCTCGTAGAGTATTCTAGTAGGACTTCATGGGGCGCATATCCCAATACATCTGGCGCTACTGGCGACGTTACCTGTTCGGCGGGCTTTGTCTTCTCGGCACGGCCACCTTGGTCATGTGGATTCCCTGGTGGATTCGCGAGGCCGTCCGCATCATCGAACACGGCGGCTCCCTCAGCGATGTGACCTACTACGCCGTCTTGATCATCGCCGCGGCGGTCGTGCAGGGATTCGTCCGGACCTATTCGCGCGCGCTGATTTTCAACGCCGGGCGCGATGTTGAATACGATTTGCGCAACGACCTGTTTGCGCACCTCGAAAAGCTGCCGCTGTCTTATTATCACAAGCAAAGAACCGGCGATCTGATGTCGCGGGTGATCAATGACATCTCCGCGGTGCGCGTTATGCTCGGTCCGGGAGTCCTCAATTTTGTCAACGCGCCGCTTTACTACGTGTATGCCATGGCATTGATGCTTTCGATGGACGTGCGCATGACGTTGGCGGCGGTCGCGCCGTTCCCGTTGTTGATCTACGTCGCGCACCAGTTTCGCGGCCGGATCATGAAAAGCTCCCTCGAAGTGCAGCAACAGATGTCGGCTCTCAGCAGCCACGTGCAGGAGAATTTAAGCGGCATGCATGTCGTGAAAGCTTACGCGCAGGAGGATTTCCAGGCCCAGCAGTTCATCGCTTTGAATAAGGACTACGAAGTCAAAAGCATGGAGATGGCGAAGATGCGCGGCATCGTCAACCCGGTCATGCAAGGCATCAACGGTCTGACAGTGCTGATCGTGATCTGGTACGGCGGCATTCGGGTGATGCGGGGAGACTTGCTGGTCGCCGATATTGTCGCGTTTATCGCCTATCTCAACGTGCTGGCGTGGCCCACGGCAGCGTTTGGTTGGATGCTTTCTTTGGTCGAGCGCGGCCGCGCGGCGATGCGCCGTCTCGAAGAGATTCTCGAAACTAACCCCGAAATCAGGGACGAAGCGGCGTCTCCGGCAATCCATGCGCTCAAAGAAGGCATCGAATTCCGCAACGTCTCCTTCGCTTATGAGCGGCAGAAAAACGGCCACTCGGCGCTCGAAGAGATCAATTTCACGCTTCCCGTCGGCCGCTCGGTCGGCCTGGTCGGGCGCGTCGGCTCGGGTAAAAGCACTCTGGCGCAACTCGTGCCGCGAATGTTCGATGTCTCGACCGGCGCCATTCTCGTGGACGGTCAGGATACTCGCAAGCTGGCGTTGCGCGAGCTGCGCCGATTGATCGGCTACGTGCCCCAAGAGCCGTTTCTTTTTTCTACTTCTCTCAAGGCGAATCTTGCCCTGGGCCGGGAAAGTTATTCCGCGGAAGAGCTCACCCGCGCCGTCGAGATCGCCAAGCTGGACCGTGACGTTGAAATTTTTCCGCTAGGTCTTGAGACCCTGGTCGGCGAGCGCGGCGTGACGCTTTCCGGCGGGCAAAAGCAGCGCGCCACGCTGGCCCGCGCCCTGATCATGAACCCGCCGGTGCTGATTCTCGACGATTGTCTGTCCAGCGTCGATGCTCAGACCGAAGCCGAGATTCTCCACGGGCTGCGCGCCATTCTCAAAGAAAAAACCTGCCTGATCATTTCGCACCGGATTTCAGCCGTGCGCGAGGCGGACGAAATTCTCGTGCTCGACGAAGGCAAAATTATCGAGCGCGGCAATCACGACGAACTGGTGCGCGACGGCGGCGTCTACGCCGAGCTTTTTCAGCAGCAGCGCCTGAGCGAGGAGCTCGAACAGATTTAGATGACCGAAGAAACGCAACAAGAAGAAGTCCTCGGCAAGGCCTACGATCTCCGGCTGGTCCGGCGTCTGTGGTATTTCATCATCCCGTACAAGCGGCTCTTTTACTTGAGCTTGGCGCTCTTGCCGCTGCAGCAGGCCTTCGGCTTGGCGCAGCCCTATTTGATGAAAATCGGCATCGATCAATACATCGCCGGCAAGAATCTCTTGGGCTTGCAGACCGTCATGCTGTGCTTTCTCGCCGCCCTGATCGGCGAAACGGTCGCCGTATTCGCGCAATATTATTTTTCCATGCTGGTGGCGCAGCGCTGTCTGGCGGATTTGCGCGTGGCGATTTTTTCCCACGTGCAGAAACTGCCGATGAGCTACTTCGACCGCAACCCGGTGGGGCGCCTCGTGACGCGTATGACTACCGACGTCGACGTGTTGCAGGAGATGTTCGCCTCGGGTGTGATTACGCTCGCGTCGGATTTCGTCATGGTGATCTGGATCTTCGGCATCATGTTATATCTCGACGTCAAGTTGGCGCTGGTATCTCTGGCGTTGATCCCGCCGATGGCCTTGGCGATCAATTTTTTTCGCGGCAAAGCGCGCCAAACCTACCGCCAAATCCGCGTACGGATCGCGCGCATCAACGCCTATCTGGGGGAGGCGCTCTCCGGCATGGCTGTGATCCAACTTTTTGCCCGAGAGGAAAAAACCTATCGCGAGTTTGAAAAACTCAACGCCGACCATCGCGATGCCTATCATCTTTCGAATCTCTATGAAGCCGGGCTTTATTCTATGGTAGAGGCGGCGGGCTCGGTGAGCGTCGGACTGTTGCTGTGGTACGGCGGCGGTGAAGTGCTGCACGGCGCCATCGGTATTGGCACGCTGGTGGCGTTCAAGGAGTATATTCACCGCTTCTTTGTGCCGCTGCGCGACTTCAGTCAAAAATACACGGTGATGCAGTCCGCAATGGCGTCCGCGGAACGCATCTTTCAATTGCTCGACACCCCCCTCGACGTCACGAGCCCGAAAAATGCCGTCGTGCCGAAACCGTTTCGCGGCGAAGTGGTCTTCGACCATGTCTCGTTTCACTATAAAGCGGGCGATCCGGTGCTCAAAGGCGTCTCGTTCCGCATCGCACCGGGAGAGAAAGTCGCGATGGTCGGCGCCACGGGGTCGGGCAAGACCACGACGATCAAGCTGTTAAACCGCTCTTACGATATTCAACAAGGCTCCATCAAAGTCAGCGGCGTCGACGTGCGCGAGTGGGATCTGCGCGCGCTCCGGCGCCATATCGGGGTTGTCTTGCAGGACGTTTTCCTATTCTCCGGCGACGTGCGTGCTAATCTTGCATTGGGCGATCCTTCGATCCCGTTGGAGCGAATCGAACGGGCCGCCCGGGTGGCCAACGCAGAGAGCTTCATTCGCCGGCTGCCCGAGGGCTACGATGCTCGCGTGCGCGAACGCGGCAGCAACTTCTCCGGCGGCCAGCGCCAGCTGTTGTCATTGGCGCGGGTCCTGGTTTACCAGCCGGAAATTCTCGTGATGGACGAGGCGACTTCCAGCATCGATACCGAAACGGAAGCGCTGATTCAAGATGCGATGGAAAAAGTGATGCGCGACCGAACCTGTCTTTTGATCGCGCACCGGTTATCGACGATCCGCAACGCCGACCGCATCATCGTGCTGCACCATGGAGAAGTTCGCGAAGTGGGTTCCCATGCCGAATTGATGGAAAAGCAGGGGATTTATTACCGCTTGTACCAGTTGCAGTATGAGCGCGAGGAGTTGAAGCTCGCTTCCCATGATACACCCGCCCAGCGTCTCGCCTAGCTTGCAGCGCGACGGAACTCAGCGCTGCTATCTCCCGATCCGTTGGGTGACGCGGAGAGGACTCAAGCACTTGTTGTGGTTGGTTCTGGCAAGCATTCTCGTGGCCGCCTTTATTTCCGGTTGTTCTCCTCTGTATGTTCTCCGCGCCGCTTACGAGGAGGGGAAAATCCTTTGGCGGCGCGAGCCGATCGTCGATTTTTTGGGCAATCCGCAGGTACAGCCGGACACGCAGGAAAAGCTGCAACTGGTTTTGGCGGCGCGAGAGTATGCGCGCGACGTGCTCAAATTCAAGGTCGGCGGCAGCTATTCCAGCTATTCGTACGTCGACCGTCCCGACTTGACCTACGTCGTTGTGGCCGCGCCCAAAACCGAGCTGCGCCCGTATACCTGGTGGTTTTTGATCGTCGGCCGAGTGCCGTACAAGGGATATTTTTCCAAGGAAGACGCGCAAGCGGAGATCGACCGGCTGACGGCTCAAGGCTACGACACCAATCTGCGCACTTCGGCGGCCTTCAGCACGCTGGGCTGGTTCGACGACCCGTTACTGTCGCACTTGCTGCGCTATGATCGTGCCATTCTCAGCGAGATCGTCTTTCACGAGCTATTTCACAATACGCTTTACATCAACGGCGCCGGCGCTTTCAACGAAAGCTCGGCCAATTTTATCGGTCATCGCGCCGCGATGGATTTTTTCCGCGCTCGTTTCGGCGCCGACAGCGCGGAATATCTGAGCGCGACTCAAGCGTGGGACGATGAACGGGAATTCGGCGGCTTCATCGCCGAGATGGCGCGCACCCTCGGCGACCTTTACGGCCGCGACATTCCGCGCGCCGACAAATTGCGTTTACGCGAGGACGTTTTCGCGCGGAGCAAGGCCGAATGGCTGCGCCGCATCGCCGACCGTCCGAACCATCGTTTCCGCGCGTTTAGCCAACGGCCGCTCAATAACGCCGTGCTCATGCATTACGTTGTGTATCTGAAAGATCTCGATTTATTCGAGGCGCTCTACGATTCGTGCGGTCGCGATCTCGTGCGCACGATAGAAACCCTGCGTCGCGCGGTCGCGGACGGCGGCGAGCCTTTCGCCGCGCTGCGCGCATGGCTCGCTAAACACGGCAAGGAACAGACCGCAGCCGCACATTAAAAGCAGCGACTCATCCTTGCCCGTTTACTGCTGCACTAAAACGCCGAATCGCGTCGATATGCGCGGCCGAATTGAGGCCCGTCTTCATCGTGTTGAAGCCGACATGGGTGGCGCCAAGGTCTTGCCAAGCTTGCAAGTCTTTCATCCACGCGGCGGGCGATCCCTGGCCGTAACCAATCCTACCCTCGATACCGATCCGGCTCGGATCGCGGCCAGCCTCATGGGCATAGCGGTGGACTTTCTCGATGGTGGCGCGGCCATTTTCGTCGGGAGCCATCTGCGGGAACCAGCCGTCGCCCAGTCTCGCCAAACGGCGCAGAGCGCGGTCGTCGGTGCCGCCAAACCAGATCGGGATCGGTCGCTGCACCGGCAGCGGGTTGATGCCGGCGTCGGTGATTTTATGCCACTGGCCGTTGAACGTGAGCAGTTCCTGGGTCCAGAGCTTGCGCAGCACCTCGCCCTGCTCCTCGGATCGCTTGCCGCGGTTTTTGAAGTTTTCGCCCAGCGCCTCGTATTCCACAGGGTTCCAGCCGATACCAACGCCGAGGCGCAGGCGGCCGCCGCTCAGGACGTCGAGCGCCGCCGCCTGTTTCGCGACGAGAACAGTCTGTCGTTGAGGCAAGATAATGATCCCGGTGACGAATTCGACTTTTTTCGTTAGCCCGGCGAGATAGGCAAAAAGAACGAAGGGTTCGTGAAACATGTCCAAATGACTGTACGGCGCGCGCCAGCCCGGACGGCTGGCGGGATTGGCGCCGATGACGTGATCGTAGGCTAAAATATGGCGAAAACCGAGTGCTTC
>VBKX01000556.1 GCA_005879435.1 Deltaproteobacteria bacterium | reverse complement strand
CATGGGTCTTCTGGGCGACGGCGGTGTGCACAGCCACCAGCGCCACATGGAAGCGCTGATCGAGATGGCGCGCCAGGAAAAGCTTGGCAACGTTTATCTCCACTTGTTTTTGGACGGGCGGGATACGCCGCCGAACAGCGCCGAGCAGTTCATGCTCGACCTTAATGAGAAGCTGAAAGTTTATCCCAACGTCAAGATCGCCACGATCACCGGGCGATATTACGCCATGGATCGGGACAAACGCTGGGACCGAGTCGAGAAAGCTTACAATTGCCTGACGGAAGGAGTCGGCAACAAGGCGCCGTCGGTTCTGGAAGCGATTCGCAGCAGCTACAAAGAAAAGATCACTGACGAATTCGTGCAGCCGACGGTGATCGATGGCGTAGCTTCCGAAGGATTGATCCGTCACGGCGACGGCGTGATCTTTTTTAACTTCCGCGCGGATCGGGCGCGCGAGTTGACGCGCGCGCTGACGCAAGAGGATTTCAAAGAATTTCCGCGCAAGCGACAGTTGCGTCTCGCCACCTACGCGACCATGACCCAGTATGACGAGACGTTCAAAGTACCGGTCGCCTATGCACCACGGGAGATTCGCAAAATCGTCGGCGAAGTAGCGAGCCAGGCGGGCGTTCGCCAGCTGCGCATCGCCGAGACTGAGAAATACGCCCACGTAACCTATTTTTTTAACGGTGGCGAAGAAAAAGAATTCCCCGGCGAAGAACGGATCATGATTCCTTCGCCGAAAGACGTCGCGACCTATGATCTGAAGCCGGAAATGAGCGCACGGCCCGTGACCGAAGCGCTGACCAAGTACTTGCGTCAGCGGGACATCGGACTGGTCATCGCCAATTACGCCAACGCCGACATGGTCGGCCACACGGGCAATTTTGAAGCTTCGGTCAAGGCAGTCGAAGTGATCGATGAATGCATCGGCCAAGTCGTCGACGCCACGCTGAGCAAGAAGGGCAAAGTGATCATCACCGCCGATCATGGCAACATCGAGCAACTGATCGACTACGACACCGGCATGCCGCACACGGCCCACACGACTAATCTCGTGCCGATAATTCTGATCGATGAAGAGCGGAAGAAATGCCGGCTTAACGCGGGCACCGGCATCGACATCGCGCCCACGCTCTTACGGATTCTCGAAATACCGCAGCCGAAAGAGATGACCGGCCACTCGTTGATCGTCGAAACCTAAGTCCCCGACGCGCGCAGCTTTAGGCTTTCGACTTTTCTTTCGATTCTCTAAGATTGGTGCCTCTTCGACGCCGAGCGTGTTTTTTCTTCGCCCGCTTCATTCAATTTGATACAGTGGAAAACGATCTATGGAAATGCCTGCAGAACTCTATCCGCCGCGTTGCCGCGCCTGCAGCGGCCGGATCCACGGCCGGGATGCGGAATATTTTTGCGCCGGCTGCTGGCAGCATATTCAACTCATTACCCATCCCTTGTGTCATCTTTGCGGCCGGCCATTCCCCGATGCCAGCGGCGACGATCATACCTGTGGCGTGTGTCTTTCCCGGGCGCCGCAGTTTGTCGCCGCGCGCGCCTGGGCTTGTTATCCGCGCGATGAAATCGAAGAGCATCCGCTGCGGCAGGTGGTGCAAAAGTTCAAATACGGCAGGAGAGTTTCCCTCGGCAAGCCGCTCGGGCGCTTGATGGCGCGCGGTTGTCAGGAGTTTCTCGGCGCATGCCCGGTGGATCTAATCATTCCGGTTCCGCTGCACCCCAAACGGCTGCGCTGGCGGGGCTTCAACCAGTCCGTGCTGCTCGCTCGCCAAATTAGTCATGCTTACAAAATTCCGATGGATCCTTTCGTGCTTCGGCGCGACCATGAGACTGCGCCGCAGACGCAGCTCGCCGAAGACGAGCGCCGTAAGAACGTGCGGGGCGCATTTACCCTGAATCCGGATCGATCCGTCGACGGTAAAAATATATTGCTCGTTGACGACGTTTACACTTCGGGCGCGACCGTAAATGAATGCAGCCGGATATTGAAGAGAAATGGCTCGAAGCAGGTTTTCGTGGTGACCCTAGCGCGCGCAGTGTCGTGAGCGCGCCAAAGTCGTGGATGAGGACCGCTCATGTCGCTGGATGATCAAGTAAGATGGGATCGGCAACATGCGCAAACCGGGGGAGCGGAACTGCCGTCGAGTTTCTTGAGGGAGATCTTTGAAAGCGCACGCTGGGAGATCCCCTGGGGCCGAGCGCTGGATGTCGCTTGCGGCAAGGGACGCAACGCTCTGTTCCTGGCGGAACTAGGGTTTGAAGTCGTCGCGATGGACATCTCTGCGGTCGCGTTAGAAGAAGGTCGGTGGCGGGCGCAGGAAAGATCGTTAGCGATCTCCTGGCAGCACGCAGACCTCGAGCAGATCCAGTTGCCTCAGGCCGCCTACGATCTCATCATTAATTTCAACTATCTCGAGCGGTCGCTGATTCCTAAAATGAAATTAGCCCTCAGAGTCGGCGGGCATATCGTCTTCGAAACCTATCTAATCGATCAGAGAGAAATCGGTCATCCAAAAAATCCAGCGTATCTGCTTCAGAACAACGAGTTGCTGGATCACTTTCGCGAGTTCCGGGTGCTCTGCTACCGCGAAGGAAAATGTCGCGACGGTGACGAGCCGTCCTTTCGGGCGGGAATATTGGTACGAAAGACCGGTTGAATCGTGCGCGCCGGATTGTTTGCCGAGATGAATTCCGCGGAACCCATTCGCCTTCGCGCCAGCGGGCTTGTCGATCGCACCGAGTATCGGGCCGCGTGCCATTCTTGCCGGCGACCGCGCGCGGTTTGTTATTGTTCGCTCATCGAACCGTTCGAATCGGAGCCGCGCTTCATTATCCTGATACAGCCGCGCGAAGCCAAGCACCGTCTTGGCACCGGCCGGATGGCCCATCTCTGTTTGCGCAACTCCGTCCTCCTCGAAGGGGTGGATTTTTCCCAGGATGTTCGAGTTAATCGCGAGCTTCAAAGCCCCGCGGTTTTTCCCGTGCTGCTTTATCCAAGCAACGACGCGATTAATCTTTCTCGGCAATCGCCCGCCGCGCGCGCGGCGCTGGTGCCGGCTGGGAGGAAGTTGGTCGTATTCGTCCTGGACGGCACGTGGAAGAGTGTGCGAAAAATGCTCCGCTTGAATCATAACTTGGCGAGCCTTCCGGCAATCTGTTTCGAACCGCCGTCGCCGTCGACTTATCGGATCCGCCGCCAGCCGAAGTTCCACTGTTATTCGACGATCGAAGCCATCCACTACGTTGTCGACTTGTTCACACCCGGTGGCAATGAGGGTTCTGTATCTCACCGGCCCCATGACAATCTCCGCACCGTGTTCAATTTAGTCATCGATCGGCAGCTCGCCTACTCGCGCTAGAACGGTCATCGGTCGCGCCGATGCCTTTAGCCATTTAAAGGCATCCGGATAGTTGTAAACATCACAATATTTATATATAATGATAAGAATAAGGTTATGGAGTTTGTTCGCACCCTTAAAGCATTGGCCGACCCTTTACGTCTGCGCATTCTCGCGTCGGTCGCCGAGCAGGAACTGACGGTTGGGGAAGTGCAGGAAGTGGTGGAGTCGGTGCAATCCTCGGTCTCGCGCAATCTTGCCATTCTCCGCGAGGCGGGATTCGTCCAGGACCGCAAGGAAGGAACCAGCGTTTACTTCTCCCTGCGCGAGAACATGCCGGATGCATCGCGGGAGCTTTTCAAGTCGCTGCAGGCGCGCCTCGCCGAAATTCCCGAGGTGAAGCAAGATCAGGCGCGTTTGGGGGCGTGCCGGCGGCGACGCCTGCGGCAATCGCAGGGCTACTTTGAATCGGTGGCGGGAGACTGGGAGCGTATCCGGAAAAGTTACTTTGACGACCGCGTGACCTCCCTTGCCATCGAAAAGTTGCTGCCGCGCGATCTCACACTGGCCGATGTCGGTTGCGGCACCGGCAGTTTGACGTTCGAGTTGGCGCGGTTTGCACACAAGGTGATCGGCATCGATCTGTCCAATGAAATGTTACGCCGGGCTCGTGCCGTTGCTAAAGAGCGGGGGACTCGCAATGTCGAGTTCCGCCAGGGCGATATTTTCAAACTGCCGTTAGGTTCCGGCAGCGTCGATGCGGCGTTTTGCGTGATGGTCCTGCATTTTCTCCCCGAGCCCGAGCGGGCGATCGCGGCGCTCTGCCGCATCACCCGCCCCGGCGGGTCGGTCATTGTGGTTGACCTGGTGCAACATAAACAAGAATGGATGCGCGAACAGATGGCGCACCAATGGTTAGGTTTCGATCGCCCGTCCATCGAACAATGGTTTGACGAAGCCGGCGTCGCATCGGTCGACTACGATTTGACGGGTTCATTCGCCGGAGAAAAATTGGCGCGAAACGGCAATCGCCCGGTGGAAATTTTCGTCGCGCGGGCTACGTTGCCGGTGATGCCAAAGCTAAAAAGTAAAAAGGCAGGCCAATGACCGAGAGCGAAAAACAACTTCGAAATATCTTGGCCGAGCGCGTTGCGATCCTCGACGGCGCCATGGGCACGATGATCCAGTCGCGTAAGCTCGATGAACACGCCTTTCGCGGACAGCAGTTCGTGAATCACGGCCACGACCTCAAGGGTTGTAACGACGTGCTCTGTATTACGCAGCCGGATTTGGTCACTGAAATCCATGTTCAGTACCTCGAAGCCGGCGCGGATATTATCGAAACCAACACGTTCAACTCGACATCGGTTTCCATGGCGGACTACCGGCTGGAGCAGTTCGTCTACGACCTGAACTTTGCCGGCGCAAAAGCCGCTAAAAATGCTGTCGAGTTCGTCATGGCTAAAGATCCGTCGCGCCCGCGCTTTGTTGCCGGGGCGATGGGGCCGACCAATCGGACTTGTTCGATCTCCACCGACGTGCACAGCGCGGCGACGCGCGGGGTTACGTATGAGGAGCTGGTCGATACCTACTACGAGCAAGCGCGCGGCCTGATCGATGGCGGCGCCGATCTTCTTTTGGTCGAGACGATTTTCGACACGCTCAACTCCAAAGCCGCTTTTTTCGCCATCGCCAAATTATTCGACGAGCGGAAAATCTACGTCCCGCTCATGGCTTCGGTCACTTTCATTCAGCCGGGCAGCAATCGCGGCGTGACGGGGCAAACGGTCGAAGCGTTCTGGAACTCCATTTCCCACGTGCCGCTGTTGAGTGTCGGCATGAATTGCGCGCTCGGACCCAAGGAAATGCGCTCGCTGATCGAGGAGCTGGCCAGCATCGCGCCGATTTATGTGAGTAGCTATCCTAACGCCGGTTTGCCCGATCCACTATTGCCGACTGGCTTTCCTGAGACGCCTCAGTCTCTTGCGCCGCAATTAACCGAGTGGGTGGAAAACGGTTGGCTCAATATTGTCGGCGGCTGCTGTGGTACGACGCCGGCGCACATCAAGGCAATTGCCGAGGCGGTAAAAGATAAACAACCGCGTGTTCTTCCGAGCGTCGAACCGTACATGCGTTTGAGCGGTTTGGAAAGCGTCACGGTCCGACCCGAGTCGAACTTCGTCAATATCGGCGAGCGCACCAACGTCACTGGATCACCGGTGTTTGCCAGGCTCGTGCTCGCGGGAGATTTTGAAAAAGCCGTGAGCGTGGCGCGCCAGCAGGTCGAAGGCGGCGCGCAGATCATCGACGTCAACATGGACGAGGGCATGCTCGATTCCAAAGCGGCGATGGAGAAATTTCTTCGTTTGATCGCCGGCGAATCGGATATCGCGCGCGTGCCGGTGATGGTCGACAGCTCGAAGTGGGAAGTGATCGAAGCGGGACTCAGATGCGTGCAAGGCAAGGGCATCGTCAATCCCGGCATGCTCGCGGTCTATGAAGAGATTCCCAAAGACTTGCTCGAGCTCGTGGAGGACGTGCTGCTCAATCGTCGTCCCGATGCGACGGAACGGCTGGTCACGTTTGCCGAAACGGTCAAGAAAACCGACAAAACCGTCGCCAAGGATGACAGCTGGCGCGACGGTACGGTCGAAGAGCGTTTGTCCCACGCGCTTGTCAAGGGTCTCACGGATTTTATCGATCAAGACGTCGAGGAGGCGCGGGTCAAGTATGGTAAGCCGCTATCGGTGATCGAAGGGCCGCTAATGGACGGCATGAACGTTGTCGGCGATCTTTTCGGTTCGGGCAAGATGTTTTTGCCGCAAGTGGTCAAGAGCGCGCGCGTGATGAAAAAAGCCGTAGCTTTTCTGACGCCGTTTCTCGAGGCGGAAAAAAAGGCCGCGCAAAATGTCGACCGGCGGACCAAGTTGGTTTTCGCCACGGTTAAAGGCGACGTGCATGACATCGGCAAAAATATCGTCGGCGTGGTGTTGAGCTGCAACAATTACGACGTGATCGATCTCGGCGTCATGGTGCCGGCGGACAAAATCATCGATACGGCGATCGCAGAGAAGGCAGACATCATCGGATTGAGCGGTCTCATCACCCCGTCCCTCGACGAGATGACTCATGTCGCCACCGAGATGACCCGGCGCGGTTTGAATGTCCCGCTGCTCATCGGCGGCGCGACGACGAGCAAGCGTCACACCGCAGTCAAAATCGCTCCGTCGTACCAGCACGAAACGATTCATGTGATCGACGCGTCGCGCGCCGTGCCCGTCGTCGGCGCTTTGATGAAGCCCGATACACGCAAGGCGCTGGATTTACAAAATCGTAAAGATCAGGAAGAGATTCGCGAGCAATTCGAGAACCGGGTCAGTATACAGCTGCTGACCTATGATGAAGCCGTGCGGCACGAATTACACACCGAATGGGACGACCATCCTATCGCGGCACCGGAGTTTACCGGACGGCGGGTGTTGAAAGAGTTTCCGTTGCATGAGCTGGTGCCGTTTATCGACTGGTCACCGTTTTTTCACACGTGGGAAATCCGCGGGCGCTATCCGGATCTACTGAGCGATCCGACCCGCGGGCCGGCCGCTCGCGAGTTGTTCGCCAATGCGCAGGAACTTCTCAAAGAGATCGTTGACAAGAAGTTATTCACCGCTCATGGCGTCTACGGTCTTTTTCCGGCGAACAGCGAAAGCGACGATATCATCGTTTACGGCGACGTGACGCGCACGAAAGCGCTGGCGCGTTTGCACACGCTGCGTCAGCAAAAGCCAAATCAGAGCGGCAAGCCGCAGTTGGCGCTCGCCGACTATATCGCGCCGCGTGAGAGCGGCCGGGTCGATTATATCGGCGCGTTTGCCGTTACGACGGGCCACGGTTGCCAGGAGCTGGCCGGGCGTTTCGAAAAGGA
>VBKX01000554.1 GCA_005879435.1 Deltaproteobacteria bacterium | reverse complement strand
GCGGCAAAGCAAGCAATTGAGCGGAGAGAGCCTTGGCACAGTTCATTCCTTTGTTCCCGGTGCCGTTGGGAGTTAATGTTTTATCTGCCAGCCAATGCAGGACTTATAATTGCCGCCAGGCGTTTTGCGACACCTTGCTTTATCGCCGAAGGCACGCCGATTCTTTTAAATCGATGTCTTTCGGCGACCGGCACGGTGGCGTCGATGCCGACCTTGGCGGTGAACATGCCTGCTTTCTTGGACGGGTCGATGCTCCTGGCTCGTAGGTTTGGAATCACGATGAGATCTTCATCGCCCTGAACGCGAGTGGCGATTGCCCATTCGACGTCTCCGGGATCTTGAACGTTGACATCGTCGTCCATGACTACGGCATGCTTGATGTACGGCACGCCGGCAAGCAAGAAGTGCAGCAATTGTTTCGGGTCCGAGTCGTGGCGCTTCTTTAGCGACACGGCGACGTGGGTTCGGCCGCTCGGCGCGCTTAGTGCCAGATCCTCGACGGCAAATCCTTTTTCGCGCAGCATCTGAACGATCTCGGCTTCGCCGGCGGGACCGCAGAGGAGCGCGACTTCCTGGGACGTCGGATGGAGAGCCTGGAGTATCGGATTCTTGCGATGGGTGATCGCTGTGACTTCGATCACGTGACTTTGATCGCTGAAATAATATCCGGAGGTTTCGCCGAACGGGCCTTCGGGTTCGCGTAGCTTAGGGAGCACTTTTCCCTCGATTACGACTTCGGCATGCGCCGGAACATCGACGTCCGAGGTTTCGCACTTGGTCAGCGCCAGCCGGCTGCCGAGCAGGCTGCCGGCAATCGCAACTTTATCCTCGATCGGCGAGCTGACGATGGAGGCGAGCAAAAGAATCGGATGAACACCCAGACTGATTGCGACATCGAGCGGGCGATTATTTTCTTCCGCTTTGGCGGCGAAGCGCGAGATCGGTGGATTCGCCAGATGAATACCCAACCGCCGGCTGCCTTTTACCTGCAGCCGATGCAGTCCCATGCTTCTTCTACCCGTCTGCGGGTCTTTGGCGGTGAGTATGCCGCAGGTGGTTCGTGGTAAATCGGGATCGGCAAAGAATTCAGATCGACTTGCTTGCTGGTTCGTAGGATGACTTCCTTCACCGGTCCATCTTTGACGCGACGCGGTTTGCCGACCGCGCCGCGTCTCTTACGGTAAGTGTCCAGCAGTTTCTCTTCGCTTCTCAGGCCGAAGGCGAGCGCCAAGCATTTTTTGGTCCCGACGAGATTACCGACAACCTTCGTCGAATAGCCTTTGATGTTCTCGAACTGAAGCGCAGGCCCGTGCGCGCGATCGGCTTGATGCAGAAATTCGCTCAGCTCGTAGCGCAAGTCGACTTCGTCGGCCACACGGAGCAACTCGCCGTTTTTCTGCAGCAGGCCGAGAAAGTGGCGGAGATCCAGGGTCGGCATGCTTGTTACTGGGCGTAGAGTTGGTCGATAAAGCCGCTGTCGTCTATTTTTCTGAGATAGTGCAGATCCCACGGTTCCATCGGTCCGATGCCGCGCATCTTGGGATCTTTGCCGACATCGAGATCGTAGACGTTTTGGATCGCCGCCGGGAGCGGATAGGGTTTTTTGTTGAGCAGCTTGGCCCATTCGCGCTGCAGATGAACGTAGTACTCGTCGTCTGACAATCCGTAGCGCTTGGCGAGATTCTTTTTCAAACTTCGATGAAGCCCTTGATGAAAGCGTTGACCGTTTCCTCGTTGTCTCTAATGTAATCGCTGGTCGCCAGCAGCGTCGTGTTGTGAATCACCGGGCGGTCCGGCAGATCGACGACGTGCAAGCCCTTCTTGACGCCGTAAAGATCGAAAGGCATATCGACAAGCGCCGCGACGGCTTTGCCGGAGGTGATTTCGTCGACAAAATCCAGAAATTTACCCGATGTGTCATCGATCACATCCATGTTGATTTCGTCCGGCTTGAGCCCGCAAGTCTCCAGCACCGCGCGCAGATTGCCGGACACGCAGGGCGCCTTGGAGTGGCAGACGATCTTGCGGCCTTTTAGATCTGCCACACTCTTGATTTCCGGCAGCGCCACCAGTCGATCGTCCCAGTTATTCTGCGCTTGCGCCAGATAAGTCAGGCGCTTTTCGCCCTTGGCGCGCTCGCGATAGGTTTCATGATGCAGACCGCTCAAAAAATCGATCTCGCCGGCGAGTGCGAGCTTGGCGCGGTGCGCCATGGTCGGCGCCTTGGCGCCGCCGACAATATGCAGATCGATTTCATAGCCGTACTTTTCCATCACCTTGGATTCCTTGAAAACATAGAGAAAGGGCAGGTGCGACGAGTCGCTTGCCAAAAGATCTAGTGTGCGCATGATTTGTCTCCTTTACTCATTGATTGAAGTTGATTTTAACGTTCAAAATGTTCAAGTCGTTCAACCGCTTCGCTCCGTTCAAACCGTTGGAACGAACGCATCGGCGGGCATGTGTTGAAGTGCTATTTTCGCCGTCACATTCCCAACTCGCGCTGCGCTTCGCGCAATAAAGTCATGT